>JBOHHR010000303.1:0-6746 GCA_050725475.1 Gammaproteobacteria bacterium
ATCTACCCCGACGTGATCGAATCCGCGGCCACCAAGACAGGAAAGGCCGAGATCATAAAGTCCCATCACAACGTCGGCGGATTGCCGGAACGGATGTCGCTCAAGCTCATCGAACCCTTGCGTGAGCTGTTCAAAGACGAGGTACGCAGACTAGGCTTGGAGCTCGGTTTGCCCTATGAGCAAGTCTACCGGCACCCCTTCCCGGGACCGGGCTTGGCGGTGCGGATCCTGGGTTCGGTGACGAAAGCCTGCGCCGATACGCTGCGCCAGGCCGATGCCATATTCATCCAGGAGCTTAAAAACGCTGGACTTTATGACCAGGTAAGCCAAGCCTTTGCCGTGTTCTTACCGGTGAAATCGGTGGCGGTGAAGGGAGACGCGCGCCACTACGATCACGTGATCGCCTTGCGAGCGGTAGAGACGGTGGACTTCATGACCGCCAACTGGGCGCGTTTGCCCTATGACCTGCTGGACACTCTGTCGCGCCGGATCATCAATGAAGTACCGGGAGTTTCGCGGGTGACCTACGACATCTCGGGTAAGCCGCCGGCAACCATCGAGTGGGAATGAGGGTGCTCTTTCGCATCTCCGGCTTACCGGGTACCCTTAGCTCACTTGTTGGTCACATTTTTCATGCTGTTTGCCATGTCTTATCAAGTCAATGCGCACGAGGCGAAATCCCAGCTCTCCGCTCTGCTCGCTCGGTCGAGGCGGGGGAAGAGGTGGTGATTTCCCGCGCCAATAAACCCATCACGCGCCTGGTCCCTTATAGCCAGTCCCAGCCAACGCGCCGCTTAGGCGAGGCGAAAGGTCTGGTCGAGATCCCGCCGGACTTCGACCAACTCCAGACGATTTCATGACAGATTTCATGTGAGGTGTTGCTGGACACACACGCCTCTTTGGTGTTCCATACCGCAGTGCCAGCCCGTTCCTATCAGACTCTGGTGGAAGACAGCTCCATAACGGGCGATGCATTCTGGATGCGCCGCGCCTTGGACCTTGCAGGACAAAGCAACGCCGAGGTGCCCGTCGGCGCATTAGTGGCGAGGAATGGTGCGTGTATCGCCGAAGGATGGAACCGCCCCATCGCCACCCATGATCCCACGGCGCACGCCGAAATCATTGCCTTACGGGAAGCCGGCCGGCACGACCATAATTATCGGTTCCCTGGCGCTACCCTATACGTCACCTTAGAGCCCTGCGTTATGTGTGCAGGCGCCATCATCCATGCCCGCCTACAGCGTGTGGTGTTCGGGGCCTGGGATCCAAAAGCCGGAGCGGCCGGCAGCGTGTTCGATATCCTAGGCTCTTCCCGGCTTAATCATCGTGTTGAGGTACTCGGCGGCGTATTGTCCGAGGAGTGCGGAGAGAAACTACGCGCCTTTTTCGAGCAGCGGCGCTGTTGACCGCCTTTCACTATGGGTGATTTCCAGCGTCGAATTCAAATCATTAGGCTACGCCCCAGTGAGGATAAAGCGCAAACAGCACCGGCTTAGCCCCGGAGGCGTCGTGTTATACTCCGCGCAAGCGTACCTTTGGAGGCTCAGTGGCAATGTCCAGCCCGGCTTTGGATTCATGCCGCAAACACCGCCTGACGGTGCACGATTTCCACCGCATGGGCGAGGCCGGTATCCTTCCGGTCGACGGCCGGATGGAGCTCATCGAGGGGGAGATCACCGATATGGCACCGATTGGGAGCCGGCATGCGGCTATTGTAAAACGGCTTATGGCCTTGTTCGTCCGAGCCGCCGGCACGCGCGCTATCGTTTCGGTCCAAGACCCCATAATATTCGGTGAGTATTCCGAGCCCGAGCCGGATCTGGCGCTGATTCAACCGCGGGACGATTTCTACGCTATAGGCCTGCCGCGTGCGGAGGAGGTCTTTCTGATCATCGAGGTCGCGGATACCACCCTGCGCTACGACCGCGATATCAAGGTCCCGCTCTATGCTCGCCATGGCATCCCGGAGATGTGGCTCATCGATGTGGAAAGCCGGACCCTTACGGTATTCGTGGGCCCGGAAGAAGGGCGGTATCGCGAGGAGCGACGGGTGCAGCCCGTGGGCGTGCTCGCACCCGAAACGCTGCCCGGCGTTGAGGTCGATCTCTCGGGAATGTTCTGAAAGTTTGCACCGCTTGCAGCTCTGGGTAGCGATCGTTACGGTGCTGTTATTCGACCGCGTGGCACGCCCGCGGCGCGTCCGATAGAGCTCTTGCCACGCCTTTTGTAAACTGCTCTCTAGGCGGTGTCACGACACGGCCAGGGAATAGATCCAGAGCCGATCGCAGGTTTCATGCGCATGAACGAACAAGAACATAAAGAAAAATCCTTTCATATGACACCGGAGCAATTCCGCCAACACGGATACAAACTCGTGAATTGGATCGCAAGCTACTACGAGCGCGTCGAATCCTTGCCGGTGCTTTCACGGGTACAACCGGGTCAGCTCCGCGCGCAGTTGCCCCCTGATCCGCCGCCGCACGGGGAGGATTTCCACCACGTTTTGCGGGACCTGGAGTCGATCATTCTCCCCGCCATTACCCACTGGCAGTCCCCTAATTTTTTCGCCTTTTTCCCCGCCAATGCGTCCGGTCCTGCCATCTTGGGGGAATTGTTGTCGGCCGGGCTCGGAGTGCAGGGCATGCTGTGGGCGACCAGCCCCGCTTGCACCGAGCTTGAGACCCATGTTCTGGATTGGTTGGTCGATATGCTCGCGCTGCCGCAGCAGTTTAAGTCGCAGGGTACGGGCGGGGGGGTGATCCAAGACTCCGCCTCCAGCGCGTGTTTGTGCGCGCTCATCGCGGCGCGCGAGCGCGCCACCCGACTCCGATCAAACCAGCAGGGTTGTAGCGGGGGCTTGGTCGCCTACACCTCAAGCGAGGGGCATTCCTGCGTCGAGAAGGCGGTGCGGGTGGCTGGCATAGGCAGCGACAACCTGCGCCGGATCCCGGTTGACGATCGCTTTGCGATGCGTCCGGACCAGTTGGCGCAACAGATCCGGGAGGATCTGAGCCGCGGATACACCCCGTTTTTCTGCTGCGCCACCGTGGGCACGACCTCGTGCAACGGTCTGGATCCCTTGGCGGAGATCGGGCGCGTTTGTGCCCAACACACGCTATGGCTGCATGTGGATGCGGCGATGTCCGGCACGGTGGCGTTGTGTCCTGAATTCCGCACCATTCACCACGGCCTGGATCGGGCCGACAGCTACGCGTTCAACCCGCACAAGTGGCTGTTCACGAACTTTGATTGCAACTGTTTCTTCGTCGCCGATAAGGCCGCCTTGACCAACGCGCTCGGGATACTGCCCGAATACTTGCGTAACACCGCCAGCGCTTCGGGCGCGGTGACGGATTATCGGGACTGGCAGATCCCGCTCGGGCGTCGCTTTCGGGCTTTGAAGCTCTGGTTCGTGATCCGCCATTATGGCGTAGAGGGATTGCGCCATCATATTCGGCGTCATGTCGAGCTGGCCCAGCAGTTCGCCGCCTGGGTTGAGAGCGACGAGCGTTTCATACTTGCGCTTCCGCCGCCTTTGAACTTGGTGTGTTTCCGCCACCGCGACGGCGATGAGGTAAACCAAGCGCTGTTGGATGCGCTGAATCGCAGCGGAAGACTTTATCTGACCCATACCCGCTTGCAGGGGCGGATGACCCTGCGCTTTTGCGAGGGTCAGACCCATACCGAGCTGCTCCACGTGCGCAATGCCTGGAGCTATATACAGGAGACAGCGCAGTTTCTGAGGCAAGGCCCGCTCCAGCAGGTAATCGAGTAGGCTATTCGGGGGAGGAAGCCCCACCATGTAGATATCGTCATCCCGCTGTAATTCGGCTGTCATAGTGTTGACATGCACGGGCGCTAGGGTATTGGGACGTATGGGGATAGAACCTACAAGGTCGTGCCAGGACTCGTAGTATCAGGAGCCCGTTTATGAGGATCCTGATGATTTCAGACGTGTATTATCCCCGCGTCAATGGTGTTTCCAGCTCGATAGAAACCTTCTGCGACCTATTTCGGCGCTACGGTCACTCGGTCACGCTCATAGCCCCGCACTATGGCTTGGACGATAGACCCGAGACTGATGTGATCCGCATTCCAGCCAAACCGGTCCCCTTCGATCCCGAGGATCGATTGATGAGCTGGCGTCACATTAATCGACGCGGCGATACATTACTCCGAGCGGGTTTCGACCTGATCCACATCCAGACCCCTTTCGCGGCCCATTACTTCGGGGTGCGCTTAGCCAAGAAACTGAGTATTCCCTGTATCGAAAGCGTTCACACCCACTTCGAGGAGTATTTTTATCATTACATTCCTTTGGTGCCGAAGCGAACGCTACGCATGCTGGCCAGGATGGTGGCACGAAGACAGTGTGCGGCGGTGGACGCTTTGGTGGTGCCGTCTCGGGCTATGGCCAAGGTGCTGAGTGGCTACGACGTAAAGCAAGTCCCCCGGATCATTGCCACCGGAATTCATCTGGCCGATTTTCGGAGCGGCGACGGTGCGCGCTTTCGCAAAAGGCACGGCATACCCGTATCGCGCCCTACACTCATTCATGTCGGGCGGGTGGCGCTGGAGAAAAACATCGGGTTTCTGATCGAAGTGCTGGCAGAAGCGAAAAAGCACCTGCCGGAGATCCAGATGATCATAGCGGGTGAAGGCCCCGCGAAACCGACCCTGGAAAAGCTGGCGCGCCGGCTTGGCGTGCGGGAAGACCTTCATTTTGTGGGCTATCAATCCCGCCACGGCGATCTTCAGGACTGTTACGCCGCCGGTGATGTGTTCGTGTTTGCTTCTAATACCGAGACCCAAGGGCTGGTGTTGCTCGAGGCGATGGCGCTTGGGGTCCCGGTGGTGTCAACCGCGGTGTTGGGTACTGAAGATATCGTCGGGCCCGGGCGTGGCGCGTTGGTAGCCGAGGAGAATGTGCTCGATTTCACAGAAAAGGTGCGCCAACTATTGAGCGACTGCGAGTTGCGCACGCGCTTGTCACAGGAATCCAGGGAGTACACCAAAGAGTGGGGCGATGATAAGCTCGGAGCAGAAATGCTCTCCTTTTATGCCCAGGTCACCGCATCCCGCCCGTTCAGCGCTTTTGCTGACATCGACTTCAGACCGGCCGATGACACATGAGGTGCTGTCGCGCGCACTTCTCATCGCACCGCACAAAAAGGTAAGCTGCGGAGCGCTACACCGCTTGCGTAACCCTGGGCAACCGGGTGACCGCCGCCGGCGCAGCATTGGCATGCTCCTTGAGGTCAACTGGAGCCATAACCTTTCCCGTGTCGACCCGGGCACAAGCTGGCAATACAAGGCCGAGAACAATCCACTGTAGCGCACGCTCCCTTATTATGGTTCTCATAGTATCTCCCGCCGGCCCAAATTGCTCGCCATTGAAATTCCTTTTCCTCCTTCCAAACTGTCGGTCCACCGCAAACGCCGATTTTCCTTTGAGGTACCCCACCGACCCATCGCAATTGATTTCGGATTGCCACGAACTAGGCGAGAATGTCATGATTCCTGATTCGGTTTTCAGTCCGAGACACGGGGTAGCGTACGAAAAAGGGGGTACCCGTGGGCGTTTGGCTACACACCTCGTTGAGATAATTTTAAGTAACGCGATAGGATATAGCCTATATGCTGCTGATGATCGACAACTACGATTCGTTCACCTACAACTTGGTGCAATACCTGGGCGAGCTGGGCGCGGATGTGCGCGTCGCGCGCAATGACCAGATTACGCCTCACGCAATCGCAGAAATGGACCCCGAGCGTATCGTGATTTCGCCAGGCCCTTGTACGCCGAACGAGGCGGGGATCTCGGTGGAAGTGATCAAGCGATTTGGTACCAGTAAGCCGATCCTGGGGGTGTGTTTGGGGCACCAGTGCATCGGCCAGGCGTTTGGCGGAAACATCGTTCACGCTGGACGCATCATGCACGGCAAGACGTCGGCCATCTTTCATCGCGGCGAGGGCTTGTTTCAGGACGTGACCCGTCCGTTCACGGCCACCCGTTACCATTCCCTGGTGATCGAAAAGAAAACGCTTCCAGCTTGCTTGGAGGTAACGGCTTGGACGGAAGCACAAGGGCAGGACGTGGATGAAATTATGGGTGTGCGGCATAGAGAACACCCGATCTTCGGAGTGCAATTTCATCCGGAGTCGATTCTGACCAGCCAGGGTCACGACCTGCTGAGAAATTTCCTCGCACAAGCCTAGATCTGGCTCGCTCATTCATGGATCTGCAAACTGCTATCAATCAGGTGATCGAGGGTCGTGACTTGTCGCCTCAGACCATGACCGAGGTGATGCACAGCATCATGCAGGGGGAAGCCACGCCGGCCCAGATCGGTGGGTTTTTGGTGGGACTGCGTATGAAGGGCGAAAGCGTAGACGAGATAACAGCGGCTGCGCAGGTGATGCGCGAGCTGGCGGTCTCGGTCGAGGTCACGTCAACACATTTGATTGATACCTGCGGCACCGGCGGCGATGGCATCCAGACATTTAACATATCGACCACAGTCGCTTTCGTGGCGGCCGCCGCCGGTGCGCGTGTGGCCAAGCACGGCAACCGTTCCGTCTCCAGCCGTTCGGGTAGCGCAGATGTGTTGCAAGCAGCAGGGGTTGCGTTGGAGCTGTCGCCCGGCCAGATTGCCCAGTGTATCGATTCCGTGGGCGTCGGTTTTCTGTTCGCACCCGCTCACCACGGTGCCATGAAGCACGCGATAGGGCCGCGCCGGGAGCTA
>JBOHHR010000304.1:0-5942 GCA_050725475.1 Gammaproteobacteria bacterium
GCCGAGAGAAACGCCGAAGTAGGGGTAAGCCAATGGCGTCGCTATCCCGAGCATGCACGCCAAGCCAATTAAACCCCCTGCCGAACGCCCTTTCCGTCGGTAGATTTGGATCTGGCGTAGGAGGACCAAGAGCAATAGCAGTAAAACAAGGCTGGCCAAGGGGATGCGCCTTTGACCGCCTACTTCGGGCGCTTTCAAAGTCTGCACGCCCGGCGCTGTCTGCTCTTTGAGCAAATCAAGATCTTCGGGAAAGTTAGGCCACTCAAACACCGGGCTCTTGGGCGTAACGTAGGAGACAAACTGGCCTATGGGATCGAATGCGCTGATCGGAACCTGTGCTATTTGCGCGGGAAACAGCTCCCAATTCACCTTGACCGAGCGCGGCAGCCCTTGTGTTAGGTACGCGAAGACCACCCCCAACATGGCGGTAGCAAGCGATTGCGGGTCCAATGACGACAAGGGCTGGATCCCCTCCTGGCTGATCTGCACGTATTCGGCGCTATCGAGGATGCGCCGCGGTTCCCTCTCGTCGACCGAAACCCTGTTTCGTGTTTCCAGAAAATCGACTACCGCCTGCTTAACGGTTTCCAGCTCATCGGCCGCGATCTCGGACTCGTCTCGCAGTTTTATGTCCAAGTTAGCCAGAATATCCTTAACCCGCAGCAGGATTTCTTGGCGTACTTCGTAAGGCTCAATGTAAAGAAACGACATCAGCGGCGCCTTATGGTGGCGCGTAAGCTTGGGATTGTCGAAATGTGTGTACCAGGGGTCTTTCCAGTCGAGAAGCAGCTTTTCTGCTTGCCTTAAGTACTGGTAGTCGATGATCGGTACCCCATTGTGGAAGGCGATAAAACCGATTTCCGCTTTTAAGCCACCGGTTCCATCCATGGGAGGGACAACAGTCAGCTCCCGAGGCTCCCCACTAAGCTCATATTCCAACTCCGCAAACAGAACCAGGGCTTGCGCCTTCGCCGGGGCTTGGTCCGAGGCGTTTGATGCCCGCCGATCCTTTTGCGGCCGCCGTTGGGCCCTGAGCAGCCGGGGCTGTAGGCGCCGACCATCGCCCGTTAACACGGCGAAAACATGCTGGGAGAAATGGCGAAGCGATCGTTCCGGCGACTCCTGCGCGTCTTGCCCAAGCAGGTCTTCGAAGGTGCTCAGATCGGCGTCCCCGATCTCGAGCTGCACCCGAAGGCGCGTATCCTGGATGGAGATCTCGGCCAAGGTGGTGGCGTTTTCGGCTCCCGTGAACGCGACCCAATCCGCGCCTGCGGGGGCCGAAAACCCAAGCAATAGAAGTAGCCCGTAACGTGCGTAGAGGTTGTGCGGGGGTCGAGAAGTCGCGCGCGACGCTTGTGCTGCCATAGCTGCCATGTCGATGGCGGCGCATTCTACCACAGCTTCGGCAGACGACGCGGACACCGGGGCGATGTATTATTCTCATCTTGCGGAGGATGCGGATGGGGCAAGAGATCGAACGCAAATTCCTGGTGCAGAACGACCGCTGGCGCCTGTTCGGCGCCGTGGGAGTACGTTATGTACAAGGCTACCTGGCGAATAACCAACGCTGCTCGATACGGGTGCGCGTGGCGGGCGAGAACGCGTGGCTTAACATAAAAAGCGCCGATTTAGGCGTCTCGCGCATCGAGTTTGATTATTCTGTTCCTGCGGCTGAAGCCACAGAGATCCTGGCATTGTGCGAGCGTCCCTTGATCGAAAAAAACCGCTATCGGGTGCTGCACGCAGGGCGCGAATGGGAGATCGACGTGTTCGAGGGCGATAACCAGGGGCTGGTTATCGCAGAGCTCGAGCTCACCGCAGTGGACGAGGGATTTGAAAAACCCGATTGGGTCGGTAAAGATGTCTCCGACGATCCGCGCTATTACAATGTCCGTTTGGTCAAGCACCCGTACAAGGACTGGTAACAGCGTGCCATTCGGCCAGATCCGGCATTCGTGCCACCGCAAAAAAGACTTTCTCATTAGCTGGCAGAAACGTGATGAAACTTGAATTTACGGCTGTGTTTAAGAAGGTACCGGAAGGTTACGCCGCTTTTGTCGAGGAGTTGCCGGGCGCGAATACGCAAGGCAATACTTTGGAGGAAGCACGTGCCAACCTTGATGAAGCGGTTATGCTCGTGTTGGCGGCAAATCGTGCGCTAGCCGAGGAAAATCTTAGGAACATCGACGTGATTAGGGAACGCTACGAACTTCCGGCGTGAAGCGTCGCGACCGGCGCGTGTGACTTCGATATGCTGACCAGAGTCCCGGGCTAAGGTATAATCGCTTGCAGCAAGCACTACAAACCCATGACGGTAAGCACATTCCCCAAACTGATCGATCGCTACGGCAGGACCGTTACCTATGTGCGGATCTCGGTCACCGACCGCTGCGATTTCCGCTGTGTCTATTGCATGGAAGAAGACATGCAGTTCGTGCCCCGAGCGCAGATCCTCACCTTGGAAGAGCTTGCTCTGGTGGCACGGGCCTTTTCCGAACTGGGGGTTTACAAGATCCGCATCACCGGGGGCGAGCCTTTGGTGCGCCGGAATGTGCTTTATTTGGTGGAGCAAATCGGCCGCCTGCCGGGCGTGCGTGAGCTCGCGCTGACTACCAACGGCTCACAGCTCAGCCGCATGGCTTCCGAGCTCAGGGCCGCCGGTGTAAAGCGACTCAACATCAGCCTCGACAGCTTGCAACCGGATCGATTCCGGCGCCTGACCCGGTTCGGGGATCTGGATAAGGTTCTGCGAGGGATCGAAGCCGCCTTAGCCGCCGGCTTTGAACGGTCGAAGATCAATTCCGTGATCCTCAAGAACCGCAATCAAGACGAGGTGGTTGAGCTTACCCGGTTTGCCGGCTCGCTGGGCATGGATATCAGCTTCATCGAAGAGATGCCGCTCGGGGTGATCGGAGAGCATGATCGGGCCGAAGCCTACTGTTCGAGCGATGAGATCCGCCACGAGTTGGAGCAGCACTTTACCCTGGTGCCGACCACGGAAACGACGGGAGGACCTTCGCGCTATTATCGCCTGCCGGAAATGGGGACTCGGGTGGGGTTCATCTCCCCCCACAGCCACAATTTCTGCGCCAGCTGCAACCGGGTTCGCGTCACCGCCGAGGGCCGGCTGTTGCTGTGCCTAGGGCAAGAGCATTCGGTGGATCTGCGCCGGGTGCTGCGCGCGCATCCGGGCAACTTGGATCGGCTCAAGCACGCTATTCAAGATGCCATGCCGATCAAGCCGAAGGGGCATGATTTCAACCTCCAGGTCAAGCCTGTCATCTTCCGCCATATGAACGTGACGGGCGGCTGATCGCGGGGTCGATCGAGCACGGCTGGCGCGGGCCATGGAAATCCGCATGCGGCGTTCCGTGGGAACCGAAGGCGGGTGACCGCCTTCCGTGACCCGGTCCGGGGGTTAACCCCCGGCTACCCGATTGGGCACAAGTTATCTGCTGCCTCTGCAAACGTCGCCTTCTTCCGCTGAAAGCCATCCAGACAACTGCTCTATTCGCTGGTTAACCAGCACTGTCAGTTCCATGCAATTGCACATGGGGTAAACAGAGCCATATTCTGTTTGTTCGTTTGAAGCAGGAAAAATTGCTGCCAGCTCCGCGTCTCTGAACTTTAGCCAAGCGCGCTGAGCTTCTTTGAGCTTTGCCGCGAGTAGTGGATCATCTTTGTGCTCGCGCAGTACCTGCTGGTACACGGCGTTGAGCTTCTCGTCTGCCCTCTTGTACTCGGCGCATGCATTGGTATTCATCTCTAGCTGAGTCTGCCCCAACACCGGCACAGACCACGCCACAAGGATGACGAACAGAACGCGAGGAATAACCATGTGGAACACCCGGTCGACAAACTCTGGATTGTTGCATTCGATCAGGAGACACAACCGATGATCGCTGACGTCTCGCGACGCACGAATGTCACGTGTGCGCTCCTTTCCGCGGAGTGGCCCATTCGGAGGAGGATACCCAGTACAAGTGCTCCTCGATCAAGTTTGAAACGCGGCCGAGATCGCGCGCTGTTCTGGGCTCAATCCCGCATCCAGATCGATGCTGTGTTTTTCTTGGAGATAGTCGATGATCAAGCTCGAATCGCCCATCCGCACCTCGCCATCCTCGATATACGGCCCTTTGCCCTTTGGCCCTTGGCGAGGATTGGTCAAATCCACGACCTGGTAATCGAGTTTGGCCAGGCGCAGAAAGCACTCGAGCTTCATGCAGAACGGACTGATATTGGGTAGCCCAAAAGCCGTGGGGAATTGATAGAGCTTGATCACGGTTTCCATTGTATCCATCTTTCTGGTAACGCTTGTCAGATCTCCCGAAGCCGCCGGGTCTACGCGCCGGAAGCTAAGCCACGCATCCGGGTGACCCAGCGATTCGTCAGGCGCTGAGCTGAAGCTAAGGTGTTCATCACTCGTGCCCAGCGAGGGCTGGCGGGCAGCTCGTAGGTCATGTGTGGCCGCGTGACACCTCCCCATTTCTCCTTGAACCTGACCAGGGAGGGTTGATCGGGCGGGGACAACCAGAGATTGAACGATGTCATTCCAGCCTGCTTGGCCCCCTCAATGGCGGTGTAAAACAATCGATCGGTCACATGATAAGGTTTGCAGGCCGGGTCAACGGCCCCGTGCAAATAATACGCTATATCGGCTTCCCACAAAACGACTAGATAACCGGCTATCTTTTTGTCCTTCTCAGCGACAAACAAACGCGCCCGATCGTCCGTAGTCACCAGGCGCGACAGCTCGTGGAAATACGCCAGGCCATAACGCTTAAGACCACCGTGGCGCCGGAGCATATCGTGGTAGAGCTGGTGCATTTGGGGTGCCAGGGACCCTTCACCGGGCCCTTCGCGCACCGAGACTTGGAAGCGTTCGCTACGCCTGAGAGCGCGCCTGAGCTTAGCGTCGGCTTCAGGCTTGAAGCGCTGTAAGTGCAAGAGGCAGGTTTCGGGTTCCGCCTTTCCGTTTTTCAGCCCCTCCTCCGGCCTAAAAGCCGAGGCCCGGATCCGCAGCACGTGCAGCTCTCGATCGAGCCCATCGGCTAGCGCCTGCTCGATCCGCTCTTTGCCGACGGCTCTGCCCATGACCGTCCCGCCGATCGGGTATCCGACGTAACCGATTCGGAAAGGGCCCTTATGGAAAATCTGCACGATGAAGCCGTCTTGTCCGTCGCGGTCGAGAAAATAGATCGGCCGGCAATCCAAAGAGCGTGTAAGGAGTTGCTGCCAGGGATCGGCGAAAAACAGGCTCTTGCGCTTGTTCACTATGGCTTGCCATCCAGGGGGTGTAAAATTTGGTGGTACGTTCATAACGTGTCTCTGGGCTCTCGCCGCATCGGTTAATCAAGATGTGTTGGGTAATAACCTCAGTGTCGTCCCTCACGGGGGCAGACACCATGTATTAAAATAGGAATTAATTCCGCCAGCCAACACTAGGAGAATATGGTACGCCTTAGCAACATAGGCGCCCGCGTGCTGCTCATCATCGCCTTTTTGGCTTGCGGTTCTTGCTCCTCCCGTTCAGACCGCGCCCACCCGCTTGACCCGCTGAGCGCACAGGAAATCGAGGCTACACGCGAAACTTTGCACGCAGCCGGGAAAATCTCGGAGACCAGCCGCTTCAAGTTCATCCACCTAAAAGAGCCACCGAAACAGGAGGTGCTGGATTATCGCCCGGGCGATCCCATCTTACGCAAAGCTTTTGCCGTGGTGTACGACTGGGCGAGCAACACCACAGCCGAAGCCATCGTAGACCTCTCGCACAATGCGCTTCTGTCCTGGAAAGTCATTCTCAAAGCACAACCTGGCCTTCTGCAAGACGACCATAGACTTACTCAAGAAATTGTTCGCGGTGATCCGCGCTGGCGAGCCGCGATGTTCAAACGAGGGGTTAGCAATCTGTCGGCGGTGAAGGTGCGTGGCTACCCCATGGG
>JBOHHR010000305.1:0-8239 GCA_050725475.1 Gammaproteobacteria bacterium
GAGCTGGAGCTGGCGGACAAGAACAATGCGGGAAACACAAAAAACGTGGAGATCTTCCAACGCTTCGCTTCCCAAGACGGCGCCGGCAAACATCGTCGCTGCTATTTTCGGTTCTTGAAAAGCCCGGCAAAGCTCTTGGGTGAGAGCCGGCTGGAGAAACTGGTCCTGGAACAAAATCGCCTCGAAGGCGAGCCTTTTGCGCAATCCGCATGGGGCACAGGTGAATACGAAGAGATCCCGTGCGGTTTGCTGTTTCGCTCCATCGGGTATCACGGTGTGCCCATGGCGGGCGTGCCTTTCGACCAGCGCCGCGGCGTATTTGCCAACGAAGGCGGGCGGATCATGGAGAATGGTCACGTCGTCGCGGGGCTTTATGCCGCGGGATGGATCAAACGCGGCCCCACCGGGATCATAGGAACCAACCGGGCCGATAGCGTGGCCACCGTGGGATCCCTGCTCGCCGACCTTGATGCTTTAAACACCGGTGAAAGCAAGGCTGGCGCCGAAGGACTCTATCCCTTGCTCACCGAAAGCCAGGTGCGTTTTATCGACTTCGCGCAATGGCGGCGCGTCGATGAAGCGGAGATCGCGCGCGGGCAACCCAAGGGAAAACCGCGGGAGAAGTTCACCCGGGTGCAGGAGATGCTCGCCGCACTGGGCTAAAGACCCGTGCATGCACTGTGGTCGTCGAAAAGGCGGCGTAGTTTCGCAGGGTGGGTTAGACGCGCACGACTTGCGTGCCTTCAGCTTGCTCAGGGTGTCGTCGCCGTTCTCACCGAAGAGCTGATCGATGCCGTTGTTGCCCGAGAGGGTGTCCTTACCCTCGCCGTCGCAGATGATATCGTCGCCGTTGCCGCCGCGGATGCTGTCATTGCCCCCCAGCCCGTGGATGATATCGGGGCCGTTGGTGCCGGTGATCGTCTCCGGTCCAGGTGTGCCGACTATGGTCGGGACCAAGCCGTTGCAGAGCAGCTCATTGACGGTGGTGTCCCTCCGTATCACTGTTGTTGTCGGGGTTGTCGTCGGGCTCGTTGGCTTCGACCGCGACGCTGTTGGTAATAGTCCCGGTGGCGGTGGGCTGGACCACGATGGTGACGGTGGCGCTGGCGCCGCTCGCGGGCGTGCCGAGGTCGCAGTCGACCGCCCGCCCGACTCCCCGCAGCTGCCCTGGGGGGGAGTGGCCGAGATGAAGTCGACGGTGGGTCCAGGGTGTCGGTCAGGGTCATCCCGGTCGCCTCGCCTTCACCAGCGTTGTTGACGGTAAGGGTGTAGGTCTTGGCCACCGAGCGTGAAGGCAGGGATCCGCGTTACTTACGCTTGCCGTAAGTCATAAATCCGGGTATCCTAACGCCATGATCCTGAGTTTCCGCGACAAGCGAACTCAGCAGTTCGCTGAGGGGAAATGGATCAAGGCGTTTGGTGGCTTCGAGCAGGCGCACAAGCGCTTGCGGCTACACTCCAAACACTGCGGGCCTTGCCGGGAAATCGGCTGGAGGCGCTCAGCGGCGATCGCGCCGGCCAATACAGCATCCGCATCAATGAGCAGTGGCGGATTTGCTTCGAATGGCCGGACGGTGCTCCCGGCCCATCGAACGTTGAAATTGTGGATTACCATTAGGAGCCAACCATGAAGCTAGGTGGACCCGCCATTCATCCGGGCGAAATCCTGTCCGATGAGCTGGCTGAAATTGGGGTGACGGCCTCCGACCTAGCCCGGGCCATTGGCGTGCCGATCAACCGCGTGACGCAAATTCTGAAGGGCCAGCGGGGCATCACGGCGGACACGGCGCTCAGGCTCGGTCAGTGGTTTGGCTCCGGACCGGAGATCTGGATGGACCTGCAGAAGGACTACGAGTTGCGGACGGCAGAAGCGGCACTCGGCGACGCCCTCAAGACCATTCCTCACCGGCCGGAACGCCGAGCCGATCCGCGGCCGGGCTCCTTCTGATGAGTAAATGTAGTCTGGGTTGAGCGAAGCGAAACCCGGGAATCGACCGGTTCATTTTCCCGGGTTACGCCGCTCCGCGACTAACCCAGGCTTCTATGAGAACTCCGGCCCCCATCGAAAGCCTCCGGTGCTGTTCAGGAAACGCCCCCAAGCCCTTGGCCAGGTGATGAAGTCTGTCGGCGAAACATCGCCCGACCCCCTTGTATCCGTGCCGACGTTGCCGTACACCCAATGCCACATGCGCCCTGCGCGCAGGCCCTCACCTGATAAAGAAAGACGCCCCATCTACGAAAACGGTCCCCGAGGGAAACCTCAGCCTGGGTCCGGGCATCTTCAACCAACGCTGTCTCGCGTTTCTGCGAACCCGCCGCTCTTATGCCAGCTTGAGCTCTGCCCCAGCGGGCAGTTCCCCAAACTCATGGTAGCGCCACAGTGCTACCAACAATCGCCGAGCCAGAGCAACAATCCCGACGCGCCGGGAGCGTTTGCCGCCTGGCCCAAAGCGCTCTGTAAACCAGCGACTGAGCGCAGAGCTCGGCGGGTACCGTAACCAAGCCCAAGCCAACTCAATGATGAGCGCACGCACCCGCCGGTTGCCCGCCTTGCTGATCCCCTGGTCCCGCGTACTCTCGCCACTGGCATACGGCGTCCCGGTCAACCCCGCCGCCGCTCCCACCTCTCGGCGATTGCGAAAACCCCGCCAGCCAAAAAACTCCAGCACCAGCACCCAGGCACTGCCGCGCCCCAGCCCCCGCAACCGCGCTAAGGCCAGCACCTGCTTCAGCTCTGGCCGCTCCGATCCCTCAAGTCGCTTCACCCTCTCAGCCTCTAACCCCCGGATCTGCTCCTCGACCAAGCGCAACCGCCCATACTCCCGCTCTAATTCCGCCTTGAGATCGGCGGGCAATGGCGCTCCGTTCCCAAGCGCTACCCCGCCCAGCCGCCGCTAGATAATCCCGCCCCGGCTTGAGCACCACCCCTTGGGTCACCAATAAGCTCTGTAGACGGTTGCGGTGCCCGGTGCGCTCCTTCTTTAACCGCTCCAACTCCCGGTGCAGCCGCCGCTCATCCTCGTGCTCTGCACTCGGCACCCGTACCACCCGCAAAAACTCCCCGTCCCGATGATGGCGCACCAACTGCTTCAATAGCTTCCCTCCATCCAACCGATCGGTCTTCGCCCGCCGTGCCCGCCGGTCTCTCTCAATGCTCGCAGACTCCAACACTACGTTCTCCATCCCTCTACTCAGCAGGTGGCGATGCAACCAGAAACCATCCCGCCCCGCTTCATAACAGCTCCGCACCCGTGCCTCTGCAGGTAGCCCAAACTTCGCCTTCGCCTTCCCGATCTCCTCTCCTAGCCGCACCAGGTTCCGCGCCTCCATACTCACCTGACGCTCCCTGCCCCCACGCTGAAAACAAGCCGCCACGCCTTGTGGCTCAGCTCCAACGCCATATACAACACCGTCTTCTCGCAGTAATCTTCCTCTCGCAGGATCGCTTGGGTCGTATTCATATTCATCACCTCATTAATGGTTTATGTGATAAAACCACTAGAGGTTAACCTAGGCGGTCCTGCATAGCATCTACGATTTCTTCATAGCGAGCCTTCGGTCCAGCCCTGGTTGCCGGCCTCGTCCTTGGCGTGGATGCCGAAGAAAACCATCTGCCCACCTTCCAGGTCCCGGATCACGATCTTGTGGTCCTGTCCGTAACTTGTTTCGATGTCGGTAAACAGCCCGAATTCAGCGGAGCGGCCGTATCTCACGAGACCAAGGGCCGGCTCGTCAGTTTGCCAGGCGACCTCGATGCTTCCGTCCGTCGTCCGTATCGCCTTCACGTTGCCGATTGCAGGCGCGGTCTGGTCGGCCGGCGCCGCGCCGCGAGCGATCTTCACACAGTGAGAAAGCAGAGAGCTGCGGCGGATGAAGTAGATGAGCGCGCGCAGATCCTCGCCGGTGATCTCCGGGCGCGCGACGCCGCCGCCCGCTCCCTTACGGATGTAGTCACCGAGCGCTGCATCCGTCAGCCCCACGAGATCGTCGAACCGCGGTACGCTCATCAGGCGCCCGAACCCGGTAGGGCCATGAACCGCGGACAGCGAAGGGCGCGACCCGAACGGAAAGCGCCGCACGGTGCCGGTCTCGTAGATGTCGCGACCGTGGCCGAAAAGCGCATGGTCGTAATCCACAGGGTCGTCGGGAGCTACTCTCCTGACGGAGGAGATCCCCATCTGGCCGAACCCGGTGAGGAGGAAGCGTGCTTCCTCGTCGTCGATCGCAACGGCCCAAGCGTAGTGCCCGGCCGGATCGCCAACCAACGAGAAGGGACCATCGTGCAGGCTCCCATAGTCGCCCGTGATCCGTTCCTGCTTCGTGCCGTCGGCCCAGATGCGAACCAGCATGTCGTTGCTGTCGAACCAGCGAATCAGGATGTCGTCACGCGGACCCACGTTGCCCCAGCGGTCGACGTCGAGCCAGATCCAGCCCTCATTTTCCTTCGGGATGCGGGCGATCGTCGTCACCTGCCGCCGGGCCAGATCGATCCGCCGGATGGCGCTGGTGGCGTTCTCGCCGAGGACTATGTTCCCGCGCGAGTCCATGCGAACGACGAACGGGAAGTTGATGGTCGCGTCTGCGAAGCTTGTCTGGACAAGGTAGGGATCCGGGTTGCTGATGAGGATCTCGCCGGCGTCCAGCTTCATGCGATCCGGCGGCACCGACGGGTTGCCGGGACCCTTGCCCACCAGAGTCGAGACCACCCCGGCGGGCGATATCGATCGGATCGCGTTGTTCATCCGATCGGCGACATAGAGCGTTCCGTCCGCTGCCGCCACGAGGCTGTAGGGCTTGTTGAATCGCGCCTGTGTCCGCGGGCCCTCCAGATACGCCGCCATGCCCGGCTGCCCCGCGTAGGTAGTAACAGCCGCTTTTGGGCCTGTCAGGTCCACCTTCGCGATCCGGTGGTTCTCCGTGTCGGCGACATACAAAACCTTGGGGTTGCGCGGATCGACGGCGAGGTCGTTCGGTCCCTTGAAATACACCTCGCCCTCGAAGTCCCCCACCACTTCTTTCTGGTGGGCCTCGAGATCCGCCAGAGGGATGCGCACGTCGACGGGGACGTAGGGGAAAACGTTCTTGTTGGGAGGGTACGTCTGCAAGGAGTGCAACGTGGTTTCCTTGCCCGCGAGGGTCACCACCTCGCCGTGGGGCTTGATCCGGAACACAAGCCCCTCGAGGCCCACCCCGAACCACCCGGGACCGGCAGGATCGGGAACGAACGTCGAGTACGGAGTCACGAAGTTGTGCTCGCGCGGCCCGCCGTACGACTCGGTTCGGAGCATGTCGTCCAAAGCCCCCTCGGAGGTCTGCCCCGCCTCGGTGTAGAGCGGCCAAGAGAACAGATGGCCCTCGCGCGTCACGTAGAGGCTCGGGATGCCCTGGTAAAGTTTGGTCACCGGCTGCGTGAGCGGCTCGACGAACCACTGGTCGACCCTGCGCAGGAGGCCCGGGTCGGCCAGCGTGTGGGCCGGAGGCGACCTCTTGTATGGGTAGGGGTGGGAAGGAGGATGGACGTGGAACCCGGGGTACTGGATGAAGTCGACGACCGGCGAGCTTATCGCGCTCAGGATGCGCTGGCCCAGGATGGGAAGGCGGTGGGCCGCCGTCACCGGCCCGGGCGTGTTGTCGACGATGACCATGATCGGATACGTCTGATAGAGGTCCAGGCCATCCCCGTCGAGCATGCGGATGCCGAGCGCGTGCGCTCCTTCCGAGGTCCCGGTCGTGCTCCACGTATACGAGAAGCTTCCCGCGAGCGGCGGGCCGAGCGGCTCGCCGTCGAGCAGGTACTGCATGCGAAAGCGCGCGGGCAGCGTCGGCGTTCCCTCTCGGTTGACGAGGTGGGCTCTCACCTGGATCGCGACTTGACCGCGGACCACGATGGCGCCCCGCTCTGGGTCCTCGGCACCGAGCTGCGGCACGAGGTAGGTCGGAGCGTCCCAGTCCTTGCGCGCGAGCCGGGCCGGCACGCGATCCTGCAGGCTGGCGGGCGGGTTGTCCGGCGCCGAGTAGCCGAGCTGGCACACCGGCGCGGCGGCGGCGCCATCTTTGAACGCGACCGGAGGCAGCGCATCGGGGAACCCAGGCGGGACTGGATGCGGCTCATGGCCGGGCGGATCGTGGATATGGCCGCCGGGGGCGTCCGAAGGGGCTGCGTCCCGGTTCGGGCTCGCGTCGCGTGATCTCGCGTCCACTGACGGCGAGTCGACCCCCGGCACGCTCCCTATGCCCCCGCCGCACCCGGCTGCCAGGGCGAGCGTTCCCCACAAGAGCGCTTGACGAAACGGCATGATCTTCCCGACGTGGCTCATATTAGGGCTCATGTTCAGAGGCGGTAGCGATAGGCTCGTATCCGGGCGCGGGTCGACAGTGCTGTCCTGGGCCGGGGCGTCCGGGGCATCGCGAGCGTCCGCTCCGCTGCCGTCTGCGCCGCATCCGAGCAATGCCACAGCGATGATTGAGAGACTCTCGAGTGCTCATGTGTCGTTTTCTCCTTGTCCTTTGTCCCGGTTCGTCGCGCTGCCCGGTGGGCTCGCATGCGGCGGCGACGAACACCAGCGTCGCAAAGGTCACAGAGCCAGGCGCCGCTGACCATGGCGCTAGAGTGAACAACCGCTGCAACCGGTCAAGCTTCGGCACAGCCCATGGTCGCCCGTGGCCCACGGCAGCGCTGCCCCTCAAGTCAGAGACAGAGGGAACCTTGGCGCCTCCACCCTCAGTCCCGGTTTCGCGGCGCCACCGGCACGATCACCTCGACGGTCGTTGCCACGCTGGGTGGCTCTGGATCTGCAGGCGGCCACCGATCTCCTCGGCCCGTTCGCGGACACCGAGGAGCCCGAAGTGTTGTTGGGAGATTGACAACCGATTGCTACTATAATAGTAGTAAAACTCCGTTCAATAATGCCAACGATATAAGGAAACTCATAAGCGTCTCGTGTAAGCGGCGAGTACGCACCACTAGCAGAGTAAATGACAATCACATGCAACAAATTGAGTCCGAACAGAGAAACACGTCCCAACGGCTTGATCGACGACCCATGTGAATCGCTTAACACAGAGCGTCTCACCGGGGCAGTCGAGGTGGATGAGACCTTATTGGGGCACCGGAAGAAGATGTCCACGGCCGAGAGACCGAGGACAAAACATTCGTGGTGGTGGCGGTCGAGAAACGTGGAGGTCGCCTTCGGCTACAGCGGACCCAAGACGCCTCAGCGGGGGAACTGATTCCTTTCATCCAAAAATCAGTCAGCGAAGGAGCTTCGATCATCACGGATAGGTGGCGAGGATACACCGGATTGGAAAGCCTGGGGTATGAGCACATCATCAGAAATATCAAACGTAGCGGCGTTCCTGCCCATGAACTTCTACCGCGGGTCCACCGAGTTAGCGACCAGTACCTGACAGGAGCGGCAGGCAACCGAGGCAGGTCGTCACATAATACTTTCATGACCATGCTGGTCGAGCATGGTCTCATCGGCGCGGCAGTTTATGTCGCGATTGTCTTATGGATGATCAGGAATCTCCGCGCGTTGTGGCGCCGGGTATGCGGAACTGATGGGTTTTTCGCCGTGTTGGTCCCGACGGTGGCTGCAGCCATTCTCGGCTGCGTGACCGTCGGTGATATGTTCGTCGGCTACGTCAACAGACTCTGGTTCATCGACAGCCCAAATGCCGCAGGGTGCACTCGCATGATGGATGAGCGCAAGGGTAAGGCCATCACGGTAACTCTGATTCGCCATGGCCAGCGGATCGAAAAGGTCGTCCAACAACTCAACAACTGAGCGCGGCCTAATGGATGAAATGGTCTCCTCCCTCTTTCTGGCACTGTGCCAGACAGGCCACAATAGGGGGTGTCGATAACCATCGACGAGAAAGAGGAGGGACCATGGGTAATAGTAATAGTACGACAGTCGGGCTGGATCTGGCGAAACACGTGTTCTGTGGGCGGCTTCGTCATCTCCCGCGGGCCTCTAGCGCGCTTGGTGCCGATAGAAACTGCCGCAATGCCGGAGCGCACTGTGATTCAATGGGACAAGGACGATTTGGACGCGCTGGGTTTGTTGAAAGTGGACTGCCTGTGCCTGGGCATGTTGACGGCCATTCGATCAATTCCAAGCCGACGTTAGGACCTGTCCGTAAATAACCTTTACAAAGCGTGACCCTAATGGTACTGTCCATAAGCCATGGAGAACGAAGCCGCGCGTGGGGCGAGGTACGAGACGCTCTTCCAGCA
>JBOHHR010000306.1:0-8568 GCA_050725475.1 Gammaproteobacteria bacterium
CCACCAAGGAGCTGTGTCGTGGGAGCATCTGGACTATTACCTCGACGAGTTCACGTTCCGGTTCAACCGACGGCGCGCCGGCGCACGAGGCCTGCTGTTCTATCGACTCGTGCAGCAGGCACTCTTGCCGTATCATCGGCTCATCCGGCCCAGCGAGTCTGCCCACAACCGGTAGCCCCTACGAGAGCGAAGTGCATACCCCACTTCGATTATTCGAAGTCCCAGGCGGTATAAGGATATGCCGATCCGAAGAATTCCATGGATGGAATGTTTCGAAGTGCCCTATAATTGGTCTGTTTTCTTCCTCTCTTTTGTGCTGATCCTCTATGCCGGCTCAGCCCGTCGCCCGCTGGCTCCCGTTTGCTCCATGAAAATAGCATTCGTT
Source organism: Gammaproteobacteria bacterium (assembly GCA_050725475.1). Taxonomy (GTDB): domain Bacteria; phylum Pseudomonadota; class Gammaproteobacteria; order JBOHHR01; family JBOHHR01; genus JBOHHR01. The sequence continues at coordinate 386 of JBOHHR010000306.1, forward strand.
TTGGAATACGACGGTAGCCAATACCGCGGTTGGCAGAGACAATCTGGAGTACCCACGGTGCAGGCGTGCCTGGAAGATGCCTTGTCCAAGGTCGCCGACCAGCGGGTGAGGGGGCATTGCGCGGGCCGCACCGACAGCGGCGTCCACGCCTATGGGCAAGTCGCGCACATTGAGACGCACGCGAAGCGAGAGCGGCGCTCGTGGGTATTCGGCGCTAACGCCAACCTTCCCAGGGATATCAGTGTCGTATGGGCCAGGGAGGTGGAGGATGATTTCCATGCGCGATTCTCCGCCATCCGCAGAACCTATCGCTACCTCATATTCAATCGTTCGTCCCGGGGGGCTATGGTGCGCAACCACGCTGCCTGGGAAAGCCGCGCGCTAGACCACAGCCGGATGCAAGAAGGCGCGGCCCATCTGCTCGGTACGCACGATTTTTCCGCGTTTCGCGCCCAATCGTGCCAGGCGACGAACCCTGTGCGCACCTTATGCCAACTCAGTGTGACCCGGCTTGGACCATTTATCTCGATCGTGGTCGAAGCAAACGCGTTTCTGCACCATATGGTGCGTAACATAGCGGGCGTGCTGATGGCTATCGGCATGGGCAAAGCACCGCCGGGATGGGCGCTCGAAGTGTTGCTAAGCCGTGACCGAACCCTGGGCGGCGTTACGGCGCCTGCAGAAGGGCTATACCTGATGCAAGTAAAATATCCACCACAGTACAATATTCCGGAAACGGGAATAAGCACGATCGATCTATTATCGATAACTCGCCTTGATGATTAGCAATGCCCTGGAGTTGCCGCAGCGAGTAAGGGTAAAATTCTGCGGGATTACCTGCCGCGAAGACGCGGTCGCGGCGGCTGCGCTTGGGGTGGATGCGATAGGCTTGGTGTTCTATGCGACCAGTACGCGTGCCGTGGACCTAAAGCACGCACAAGAGATCGCGGCCGCTTTGCCGCCGTTCGTCTCCAAGGTTGGGCTGTTCGTAAACGAGCGCGCAGCCCGGATCCGAGAGATCTTGCACCAAGTTCCTTTGGATCTGCTCCAGTTCCATGGTGATGAGAGCCCCGAGCAGTGCGCCCTTTTCGAGCGCCCGTATATAAAGGCCATTGCAATGCGGCGCGACGTTGATCTGACGCAAGCGGCAAGGCAGTATGGTGCGGCAAAGGCGTTGTTGGTGGACGCTTATGTTCCCGGACAAAGTGGGGGCACGGGACACTGTTTCGAATGGTCTTGGGCCTCCGTCGCTATCGATAGGCCACTCATTCTGGCGGGGGGCCTCACGCCGCACAATGTGGCGGATGCGATAAGGGCGGTACGGCCCTACGGGGTGGATGTGAGTGGCGGGATCGAAAGCGCAACAGGAGTTAAGGATCACGCCAAGATGCGATCGTTTATGAAAGGTGTGTCCGATGCAAGCTTCAACAGTGGATGCGCTCAAGCTGAGCGAGACCGGTAAAGGTAGGGCAAAAAGCAACCTGCTCCCCGACTCCGAGGGCCATTTCGGGATATACGGGGGGCGTTTTGTAGCGGAGACCCTGATGGGTGCCCTCGAAGAACTGCGCCTTGCCTATGAGCATTATCTTAACGATCCGCAATTTCAAGCTGAGTTGGATGAAGATTTAAAGCAGTATGTCGGCAGGCCGTCACCGCTTTATTTCGCTAAACGCTGGTCCAACAGCTTGGGTGGGGCCCGCATCTTCTTAAAGCGGGAGGACTTAAACCATACAGGCGCCCATAAGATAAACAACGCCATAGGCCAGGGACTGCTCGCGGCTGGCATGGGCAAGCGGCGCGTTATCGCGGAAACCGGTGCCGGCCAACATGGCGTCGCAAGCGCGACCGTGGCGGCGCGCTTGGGGATGGAATGTGTGGTCTATATGGGTACCGAAGACATCAAACGGCAGGCGATCAATGTGTATCGCATGAAGTTACTCGGGGCGCGTGTGGTGCCGGTAGAGTCGGGGTCCAAAACGCTAAAAGATGCTCTGAATGAGGCGCTGCGCGATTGGGTGACCAACGTGGACAACACCTTCTACATCATCGGGACCGTAGCCGGTCCTCACCCCTATCCGGCGATGGTGCGGGATTTCCAAGCGGTCATTGGGCGCGAAACCCACGCCCAATGCCTAGAGCAGACCGGCCGCTTGCCTGACGCGCTGATCGCTTGCGTGGGGGGCGGTTCCAATGCGATGGGCTTGTTCTACCCGTTTATCGATGAGCCACAGGTCAAGCTCTACGGGGTAGAAGCGGCGGGCGCCGGACTTGCAAGCGGCAAGCACGCGGCCTCTTTGTGCGCCGGCAAAGCGGGCGTGCTGCATGGCAACCGCACGTATATGCTAATGAGTGAGCACGGACAGATCACGCAGACCCACTCCATATCGGCGGGCTTGGATTATCCCGGGGTGGGTCCCGAACATTCCTGGTTAAAAGACACCGGCCGGGCGAGCTATGTGGCGGTTACCGACGAAGAAGCGGTGGCGGCTTTCCATCAGCTTACCCGCTGCGAGGGCATTTTGCCCGCTCTGGAATCGAGTCACGCGCTTTCTTATTGTGCCAAGCTCGCACCCCGGATGGATCAGGACGCGATCATCGTGGTTAACCTTTCGGGCCGCGGTGACAAGGACATTCACACGATCGCCGAGCGCGATGGGATCTCGCTTTGAAGCTCCCACCCCAGTCGGTGGTACGCTTTTAGCCGGAGGGAGCTTGGAAAATGAGCGTATCGCTACAGGCGCGTCGTCGCGCCGTACCCATTCGGACGGCATGAGTCTGTCATGAGTCGCATCCAGACTTGTTTCTCGTCGCTGCGCGGCGCTTCACGCAAGGCGCTGATCCCGTTTATCACCGCGGGCGATCCGGCACCGGCGTACACCGTCCCGCTTATGCACGCCTTGGTGCAAGCAGGGGCGGATCTCGTAGAGCTGGGGGTTCCATTCTCCGATCCCATGGCCGATGGTCCGGTGATTCAGCGTGCGAGCGAGCGGGCTTTGCGCCACGACGTGAGCCTGGGCGATGTATTGGATATGGTGAAGGCGTTTCGGGAGGCGAATACATCCACCCCGGTGGTGCTGATGGGATACCTCAATCCCATCGAGATCATGGGTTACGAGGCGTTCGCGCAGGATGCGCACAGCGCAGGGATTGACGGTGTGGTGACTGTGGATCTGCCGCCCGAAGAAGCGGTCGGGCTCAGCGCTGCTCTGCGCTCGTATCACATCGATCCCGTGTTTCTATTGGCACCGACCACCAGCGATGAGCGCAAACGACGCATTTGCGGCGCGGCGAGCGGCTTCCTCTATTACGTTTCGCTCAAAGGGGTAACGGGAAGCGATAAGTTAGAGAGTAGCGCCTTAGCCGCACAAATCGAAAAAATCCGCCAGGTTACCGACTTGCCCATAGCCATCGGGTTCGGGATCAAAGACGCCCAAACAGCCGTTCAGGTAGCTACCGCGGGTGATGGCGTGGTAGTAGGCAGCGCCTTGGTGGCGAAATTGGCGGAGCGGGAAATGGATATCGAGCAGTGCGCCGATGAAGCACGGTCCTTTCTCAAGGATATTCGGCTAGCGTTAGACTCAGCGTTTACCGTAGGCGGATCCCAATGAACTGGTTTACCAAACTCCTGCCGCCGGTCATCCGTACCAACGGCACCACCAGAAAGTCCGTTCCCGAAGGGCTTTGGACCAGTTGCCCCTCGTGCAAAGCGGTGCTGTATCGGGCGGAGCTGGAGCGTAATGCGGACGTCTGTGTTAAATGCGGCCACCATTTGCGCATATCCGCGCGCCAACGATTGGACTATTTTCTCGATCCAGAGCCCAGAGAGGAGATCGGCGCGGAGATCGAGCCCAAGGACTTTCTCAAGTTTCGCGACTTAAAGCGCTACAAAGACCGGCTGAGCCAAGCCCAAAAGGAGACTGCGGAAAAAGACGCGTTGGTGGTTATCAAGGGGCGGCTGAAATCATTGCCGATCGTGGCTTGCGCCTTCGAGTTCCGGTTCATCGCCGGCTCCATGGGTTCCGTGGTCGGCGAGCGATTCGTGCGTGGGGTCAATACCTGTATCCAAGATAGCTCCCCTATGGTGTGTTTCTCCGCCAGTGGCGGCGCACGCATGCAAGAGGCTTTGGTTTCTTTAATGCAAATGGCCAAAACCAGCGCCGCATTAAGCGCCTTGAGCGAACGCCGGCTGCCCTTCGTTTCGGTCCTGACCGATCCGACCATGGGTGGGGTTTCGGCAAGCCTCGCGATGTTGGGCGATATCAATATTGCGGAGCCGAATGCCCTGATCGGCTTTGCCGGCCCGCGGGTAATCGAACAGACGGTACGTCAAAAGCTGCCGGAGGGATTTCAACGCAGTGAGTTTCTCCTGGAACACGGTGCCATCGATATGATAACGGACCGCCGCCAGCTTCGGGAGCGCGTTGCCTCGATGCTGTCCATACTCACTGGGCAGGCTGCCGCCTCATAGGAACAAAGTGGTGACCGCACGGGTAGAACACGAACCGGGTTCTTCGGCGCATCGGGAACACGGGCGCGCTGGGGCGATCGCTCGTATCTCGGTACGCCCTGTCTTTGCGCTTTCAGTTTTTTCCGGGCGATTGCGGGCTCAGGGTGGATGACGTGGTGTCCGTGGAGGATCAAGCCGGAGCTTTTTCCCAGGACGCGCGCTTCAGCCGTCTTGCCGATTGGTTGGCTTGGCAGGAGAGTCTGCACAATACGGAAATCGAGTTGGGGCTGGGACGATGCAGAAGGGTTGCATTGCGCATAGGACTGCGCCAGCCAAAGTACAAAGTTATAACGGTCGCAGGCACCAACGGCAAGGGTTCCACGGTGGCGATGCTGGGCACCATTTTTCGCCTTGCAGGGTACCGCGTCGGGGTCTACAGCTCCCCGCACCTGCTGCACTACAATGAACGCATCGCGATCGACGGGGTGGTGGCAAGCGACGAGGCATTGTGCGGGGCCTTCCAGCGCGTCGATGACGCTCGAGGGGATACATCGCTGACCTACTTCGAGTTCGGGACTCTGGCCGCTTTGGATCTTTTCCAAGGGGCTCAGCTAGACCTGGCCGTCCTCGAGGTTGGTTTGGGTGGGCGCTTGGATGCGGTGAATATAATCGACGCCGATGTCGCCGTGATCACGGCTATCGGCATAGACCATGTGAATTGGCTGGGGCCCGACCGGGAATCCATTGCGGCCGAGAAGGCCGGCATTTGCCGTCCGGGCAAACCGGTGGTTTGCTCCGATCCCGATCTACCACAGTGCGTTCAGCAGCGTTTGCGTCTCCAAGGCAGCCCCTTATATCGACTCGGCCACGAATTTTCCTATCGCCGTGGCTTGGCCTCCGCGTGGTCTTGGCATGCAAGGGATCTGCACTACGAAAACTTGCCTATGCCGCAACTGCAAGGCGAATTCCAGTTGCAGAATGCGGCGGGGGCGATTATGGCGATAAACCTGCTGGGCGAATGTCTGCAGGTTTCGGAACAGGCACTGCATCAGGGATTAAAGCGGGTGCAGCTATCCGGGCGCATCCAGCTTATCCCCGGGAAGGTCCAATACGTACTTGACGTGGCGCATAATCCGCACGCTGCGCAAGCCCTTGCCCACGCCCTGCAACAAATGCCGCCCTTGGGTGACACACGCGTATTGATCGGCATGCTGAAAGACAAAGATATGGCGGGTGTCTTTGCGGCCCTTAACGATCTCGCTTCGAGCTGGCATATTAGCTCGCTTGCAGGTCATAGGGGCGCCTCGGCGCAGGCGCTGGCAGAGCAACTGCGCCGAGTGGACAGAAGCGCGAGCGCAACGCTGTATCCAAATATTGAGGAAGCGTTGCGCGGGATTCGATGCGAAGCACAGCCCCATGACCGGGTGCTTGTCGTCGGGTCGTTTCTTACGGTCGCCGGGGTGCTGAAGGAGTTGCAGGAGGAGTTGATGGGGCAAGCGTGGTGAATGGGTGCGAGGTCCGGGTCCCGGGCCAAGAGGCCCCCAAAAGGTGATAGAGGAAAGGCTCAAGCAGCGTCTGGTTGGGGCTGTAGTGCTCACCACTGTGGCGGTGATCTTTATTCCAATGGCTTTTCAGGAGCGGCCCAAGAGCGAGCAGGCGCCCGTGACAAAGTCACAGGCGCGGTTCACGGCGAGCGGACCGTCGGCCGAGCATCCTCCACTTCCGGTAGACGCGGTCGAGGTAGAACCGGGCGTTGAGCCGATCTCTACCACTGATGAGCTGTCACAAGATTTGGCTCCCGATCGACTTCCCAGTCAAGACGCCGGACGCCCTTCAAAGCCGCCGCAGGCGGAGACCCTGTCGGACCGGCCTTCGGCGGATGCAACCCGAGCGGGTTGGGTGGTGCAGCTTGCCAGCTTTTCGCGCGAAGCCAACGCCAAAAGCTTGCGCGCTAAGTTGGTGGCGCAAGGTTTCGCCGCATTTATCGAAAAAACCGCCTCCATGTACCGCGTGCGGGTTGGACCGACGTCGGGGCAGCAGAAGGCGCGGGCTCTCCGTGCAGCGCTGAAGCAGGCGGTGAACCTACAAGGTGTGGTCGTCCGTTATCCGTAGCCTGAGTTGAGCGTAGCGAAACCCGGGGCACACGTCGGGCAACCCCGGGTTACGCCCTGTGCGGCTAACTCAGGCTACGTTTACCAGAATTGCTAGTAGGGTGCAAAAGACAGAAGCTCATGGAGCTAAGTAAATGATCAAGGCTTCCATTGATACCGTAACCGTCGTGCTGGACAAAGCACCCGCGCCGATGCGAATTTTCATCGTCGAGTCGGGGGATCGCGTGGGCAAAAAGCCGGTGCTTGTCTTTCTCCACGGTAAAGGGGAAGCCAGTGGCTACCAGCATGCACTCTCCTTGGTTTGCAATCACTCCTCGCCTCCGTTTCAAGCACTGCTTGGGCGACTTAGGGATGTCACCGTGGTGGCGCCGCAGGCCCCGAATGATCCTTCCACGGAATGGAATTGGCGCGATTACGTCCCAGAGCTTTGCCGGTATGTAACCGAGCGCTTCCCTGAACAGGAAATCCTCGCCAGTGGATTTAGCCGGGGAGGATTAGGTGTATTGCAGCTTGTTCACTGTTGCCCGCAGCGCATTAAGAAATGGGCGCTCGTTGATCCTCAGAGGGCCCGGGACGAGGAGGAGGAAGAGAAACTCCTATCCGTCATTGCTTCTGAAGCAACCGGTTGGCTCAGGTACGGAAACGGGATCCCCCGCAATCTGCCGTTCGCGGAAAGACTCGCTACCCATCTCCCGCCTGAACGGGTTGGCTTCGTCGATCTAGGGCACTGCGAGCTCGCTGTCGCTGCCTACCAGAGTGAAAAGCTCGATGGAGGTGAGAGCGTATACGAGTTTTTCGGTCTTGAGTACCGGTAGGGACGCCTGCAATGCTTTGACGTTGGAGCAGCAACCACGAGCCCGGCCAGTTGCGCGAGTGAGCCTAGCTAGCAGTGGCGCGGGTCTCGCCTGGGCGGCTTCGTATGCATTCCTCACTGGCCCCACGCCATCTGTGCCGTTATAGTGGAGACTCACGCTTCATCACGACTGAGTGGCTATTCAATCCCTTGAGCGGTCAGACGACTCTACTTGTTGCGGGTGGTGCTAGACTGGCTTTAATTTGATGAATTGTGATGAGGGCGCAGAGAATGGGTGTAGTTTACGCGGACGTGAGACTGGGGAACGACGCACGTCCGGACCTTGAGGAAATCAACGCGTCGGCGCTCGTTGACACGGGCGCGCTGCACTTGTGTATCCCTGAACATGTGGCCCTGCAACTGCAACTGTTTCAAAAGCAGCCGCGAGAGGTGCAGACGGCCGACGGCAAATCCCACCTGGTTCCCTATGTCAGTCCGGTTAAGATCTCTCTGCTGGGTCGGGAGTGCGTAACGGGCGCCTTGGTGTTTGGCAATCAGGTATTGTTGGGCGCCATTCCGATGGAGGACATGGATCTCATTATCGAGCCATCGCGGCAAAAGGTCGCCGTTAATCCCGCTAGCCCCAACATTCCATTGTCGTTGGCTAAGTCTGCTGTATAGCTAACGGTGAGCCGTGCACAACGCACGCTGTTCTTGCTCCGCAAATCTCGCGCATAAAAGGGTTGCCCTTACGGATCGAGCAGCCACTCCTTCACGGCATTGATTTGCTCCGCGTTCATCAGGGGAGGGGCATGGCCGACGCTGGCAAACT
>JBOHHR010000307.1:0-3624 GCA_050725475.1 Gammaproteobacteria bacterium
GGCCCCGGTTGCGACGCTGATTCGGTCATCGCTCCGGCCCCGGCGCTCCCTTCAATCGGCCCTACCAGCCCTGGCTCGGGGCGGCCGGAAAGCAAGCCGATCACTCCGCCGATGGCCACCAACAGGCAAGCCGCCGCTCCCGCTGCGAGGTGCAAAGGCTTGACGCGCCATAACACATCATTGAATTCCTTAAGAAAGCCCTTGACCGAGGGGGTACGCTCTCCCCGCTTAAATGCTAGGGCACTGCACAGCGCCTGCCACTGCTTGTAGCTCAGCCCCTCGCGACGCTCCACCGTAAGGCCAGCCTTCCGCGCCTCTATCGCTGACCGATAGCCGAAGGGATGCACGCCCGTCAGCAGCTCGTACGCCGTGCAGGCTAAGCCGTAGACATCGTCGCGCGGGTCCGGCTTCCGGCCCTCTAAGATATCCGGACTGGCATAGACTGGGCTTACCGCCGCAAACGGCCGAAGCTCCTCCTCGCCCTCGGGGGCCGCGTCTTGACGCTGAGCAAACGGATGCGCGATCCCAAAGTCGATCAGCTAGACCTCACCGGCCTCGGTGAAGAAGACATTGGCTGGCTTGAAATCACAGTGCACGATACCTCGGCTGTGCGCGTAGACCAGGGCCTGGCCCATGGCGTGGATGATGGGCAGCGCTTCGTGCGCACTCATCCCGGTAAAGCGCTCAGAGCGGATTCGCGTCGTCAAAGGCTCGCCGCGCAGGTACTCCATGGTCATGTACGCCGTAGGGCCGTCGCGGTGGAACTCATAGACCCTGACGATGTTTGGATGGACGAGCTGTTGGCAGCAGTCGACCTCTTGTTGAAGTGCCGCAAGCCGCTGCGGGTCGACTTGGAACCGGGAGTTTAATATCTTGAGGGCGACATAGCGATCCGGCGCATCTACTGCCGGCTTGGTCCGATCCAAAGCCTTGTACACCGCGCTCATGCCGCCAGCTCCAACGCATTCGATTAGCTGAAATCGTCCGCTGAGCAGGGCGCTTGGGCCCATACAAGCGTTTTGTTCAATGCCATTGCGAACGGTCCCTCCCCGTTGCTCCTCCTTGGAAAACGGGGCGGGGCCTTGCCGGGCCGCGGGATCGGCTGTGACATCAGGACCTGGATCTGGCTGTTCGGTCAAAAGCATTGCTCTATTGCAGACCAAGAGAAATGGGAACAAATTTTAAGCGCCCCGCAGTATACGCAGGTGCCACATGTGCTTCAAACGGGCACCTTTGTGATCGCAGGGTGGAATTGGAGGATCCCTTTTGTCCTATCGACTGTTTGTTAGGTCTTGACCGATGCTACGCCATCCGTGGTACATTTGTACCAACCTTATTGCATAATAACGTAACTGGCCGAGGTGGGTACCGCAACCGAATCAGTTGGTTTTCAGGGAAAGCGAGCATGGACATTAGACAGTATCTACAAAGCGACGAGACCCTGCGACAACGAGCGAAGTGTCGCTGCGTGCTGTATCTTGGAATCGTCTTGAGCGGAATAGCTACGCCCGCAGCCGCGCAAATCGGCCCCAGCACTCCCGTCACTTTGCTCCAGGACATTGTATTAGTGCTGGACAATTCCGGCAGCATGAAGAACAACGACCCGCGGTTCCTGACCAAAGACGCGGTTGCGCGGTTTGTTGAGGATGTTCCGGATGAAGCCCGCCTGTCGGTTGTGATCTTTGATAAGCAGGTCCGGGCAACGCCTTTGGGGAGCCGCGATGGAATTAACCTCGCCCAGCTTAACTATCGAGGTCCTTTAACCAACATCCCAGCAGCGGTGCAGCGGGCCATCCAAGAGCTGAAGGACAATGGGCGAGCCGGGGCGAAATCGATACTGTTATTGACCGATGGTGTAGTAGATACAGGTGATAGGGCGCGGGACCAGAAGGTCACACGATGGCTACGTGAGCAGTTGGCCAGTGATGCCGACGACAGCGGTATAAGGATCTTTACCATCGCTCTCGCTGCAGGATCCGATATCCAGCTACTGCAAGAACTCGCTAAACGAACGGGGGGGCGCTATTTTCACGCCCAGCACGCCACGGATTTGCCGGGCATCTTCGTCCAGATCTCCGATGCCTTTTTCGCCCCGACCTCGACCCCATCAACCAGCGCGCTCGCGCCAGAAAGCATTTCGGAGTCTCGTGGCGAGACGTCTGAGCCGGCCGTAGATACGCCTGTAGGGTCTTCAGAAGACGCATTCGACCGCACCGCCAATAAACCTGACCAAGCGGTAGTGCCTCCTGCGCCGGGCTTGAGCGACCCAGAGGCGCCTGCAGCAACAGCTGAACCCCTCAGCGGTGAACCGTCGGTGGCTGCGCCTGCGGAGAAAACTGGCCCCGAATCGCAAGCCAGCGCAGGCGGATCTGAACCCGGTACGGCGCGCGAAACCCTTAGCATGACCGAACCGGCAGAGTCGAATCAAAATTCAAACGCGGCCACACCATCTTCCGCCGTGCCCATAGAGCCAGGAGCGCCCGGGATTCCCATTATGTACGGGCTCGTCGTTATCGCCGTGTTGCTCATGGGCGGGATGCTAGCGCTGGTTGCGGTGCTTGTTTGGAATAAGTCGCGGGTGAAACCAGCTGGACACGATACACGTGCCCACCCCCCTCTGCCCGCCGCGTTTTTGTTGGATCTCAGTGGCGTTACAGGTCGCAAGCGTCACCAACTTGGCACCGTTACCGTAGTCGGACGTAACTACCTCGTAATCGACCAACTTGAACGTGTTCCCGCAAGTGAGCGGAACCACATAGTAATCGACCGACCGACGATAGGTCGCGTTCACGCTGTCGTAGAGCACAAGCACCGTGGTTTCTGGTTAGTCGACCAAAACAGTAAGAACGGAACGTATGTAAACGGCAATCGCGTAAACGGGCCCGTATGCCTTACCCACGGGGACCAGATACAGTTTCATGATTTCGCTTTCGAGTTTGCCTTGGCTGGAATGAACCTGGCCGATGCGACGGTGGTGATAGCGCTCAGAGATTCGACCGCGCGCGGGATTCCCGACGCCGCCGAGAGGGGGCTAGATAAACCCAGCCGCCTTCACGACAGTCGGCCTGGGAACCAAACCACGAACCCGGCAACCACCGCCTATGGCCGCCAAGACCGGACGAGTTCGAGAGGAGACGGTGAGAGTAAGCCCGATCCAGATGATCCCGAGTACGGGCATCATCAAAGAACCCCGGTGCTTTCCGCGATCGATGACACCTTACCCAATGAACAAACTGTGCGAACATCGCCCCACGACCCTTAGGCGACGCGGATCAGCACGCCCTCGGTCGAACCGCGGGAGAGCGAGAGCGTCGTTTGCCGAATGGGTCGGGGAGGAGATAGTGCCTCATCTAGTGCTCTGTCTCCCTTATTTTGATGCATCTGAGCGGTGCCCGAGGGTGCAAGGCAAGGCGCAGCGGGCCGAAATAGCTTGTCTCTAGTTCAAGAGCTTGTCTCTAGTTCAAGCCGCTGCAACACCGCCTTGCGCCCTCAGGCGCCGCTCCCTGCGGGCACGCCGGTACAGTGCGTATTGCGTAAATCGCTGAGATGACGCCGCCAGCGCCGAGCGCCGGTAACACCTTGGTATAAGCCAAGCAAGGGATGCGCGAGCCGACGGAATGGCAC
>JBOHHR010000308.1:0-3642 GCA_050725475.1 Gammaproteobacteria bacterium
CCGATCCCTAGCCCGAGCTTTACGTAGGTTTTGATCACATCGGCATCCACCGCGGTAAACACTACTTGCGGTTTTAATCCCTGTTCATTGAACGCTTGATCGAGCTGAGAGCGACCGGTGAAGCCGAATACGTAAGTAACGATCGGGTACTCGGCCACGGCTTCCAGGGTCAGCGGCTGCCGCTCCAGAACGGGGTGCCCAAGCGGAGCGATGATGCTGCGGTTCCAACGGTAGCACGGCAGCATCACCAGATCGCCGAATAACTCAAGTGCCTCAGTGGCGATGGCGAAATCTACGGTTCGCTTTGCCGCCAGTTCCGAGATCTGCATCGGCGTCCCTTGATGCATATGCAGAGACACGCGCGGGTATTTTTGGATGAATTGTTTAATGACCGGGGGGAGTGCGTAGCGGGCTTGGGTGTGAGTGGTCGCGATAGACAAACTCCCCCGTTGGTTATCGGTGAACTCGCTGCTAATTCGCCGAATATTCTCTACTTCCGCTAATACGCGGCCAGCGGCTTCGATGATCGCTGTGCCCGCAACGGTGGCTTCGGTCAGGTGCTTACCTTTGCGGGCAAAGATCTGCACCCCCAACTCGTTCTCCAACAAACCGATCTGTTTGCTGATCCCCGGCTGCGAGGTGTAGAGGTTTTCCGCCGTAGCAGATACATTCAAATCGTTCCGCGCAACCTCCCAAATGAAACGCAACTGTTGGAGCTTCATATCTTCATAGAATAAACATATTTCGATTTATTCTTTTTGATTATACCTTTGACCGGGTACATTACCAACAGCCTAAAATGCCTAGAGGACTTGCGCATGGACATCGGGTACACCGTCTCTGGATTTATCGTGGGATTGATCGTAGGCCTTACGGGTGTTGGTGGAGGGTCTCTAATGACGCCCATTCTGGTCGTAGTTTTCGGCATCAAACCCGCAGTTGCGGTGGGCACCGATCTGCTGTACGCCGCCATCACCAAAAGCGGAGGGGTTTTCGTCCACCACCGCCAGCAAACCATAAAATGGAGGGTCGTTGGGCTGTTAGCCCTGGGTAGCGTTCCTACTGCGCTGGTCACAATCGCTGTCCTTAAGTCCTTAACCGCTAAGGGGGTCAACTATGAAAACGTCATGACCACGACCTTGGGAGTAGCGTTGATCCTCACCGCGCTCGTGTTGTTGTTCAAAAACCAGCTCCTTGAAATCGGCAGACACGAAAAACTTGCGGCCGTGAAAGCGATGCACCGCCAGCTACAGACTCCAATGACCATCGCCGCAGGCGCCGTTCTCGGCGCGCTGGTGACACTCTCTTCCGTAGGCGCCGGTGCTCTCGGGGCCGCGGTGCTGTTTTTCTTGTACCCGAGGTATCCCGCGGTCAACATCGTCGGTACAGACATCGCCCATGCGGTACCTCTGACCGCCGTTGCGGGATTGGGTCACGCGCATCTCGGCACTGTGGATTACTCCTTGCTCGTGAGCTTGCTGCTCGGCTCCTTACCCGGAATCATGATCGGTTCGCGCTTCGCGGTGCGCCTTCCGGATCGTTTGGTGCGCAACCTGCTGGCCAGCATGTTGCTTTTGATTGGCTTGCGCTTCGCGCTCTGAAGTCCTACGGCGGGAAGTGGCGTGTACTAAGTCTCTACCGCTTTTCCTCTCTGTTGTGCCATCGTAAAAGCCATCGACCCTCTCTGTCGATGGCTTAGTCCTTTATCGTGTTCTGCTCAGGCGTGGGTTCTTCTGTAACTTTCAATAATACCTGCCATCCGATCCTTTAACAAAAGCTTCTCTTTTTTCATGTTCTCTAGGGAAAAATCATCCATCGCCAAAGCACCGATATTGGCTTCGTGAACCCTCCTTTTTAGATCATTGTGTTTCTCATACAATCGCTTAAAGTTAACGTCTTCCGATAGCAGTACATTTACAATTTCCTGATCGTATTCGAACATATAACCCCCTCTCTCGTTGATAAGGAGCGCTTGGCGGCCACGCCAAGCGAATGACAGTGACCCTCGTCTGACCATTTAATTGCTCGTTTCCGAGACAAAAGCCGTAGCGACTTAATCTGGCTGTAGATGGGTCCTCTCTTGTGGCGACCCCATGCTAGGAACATTAGCATAACCTAGCGCAGAAACGTCGCTTCCACAACCCTGGTCGCGTAGCGTAGAACCTGGTATTTTGTGAACTTGTGATCGATCTATTGGCAGAATGGTTCACCGAGAGATGGCTCCGATATCCGGGCTTAAACCAGAGGATCTGGCACTGTTCCAAGAAGCCATTGGCGCCGTAAAGCCGTTGCACAGCTCTAGGGTTTTACTGCGACGTCCGGGCCCCTTGCCCATACCGAGCAAGCGTTTGGCGCGAGAAAGGGACGTGCTGAAAGAGATGTTAAACGGGAGCTACGACCCGAGTGAGCTAGAGACGGGAGAGGAGTTGCTCTACTGTCAGTCATCTATATCCCGGCCACAGTTTCGAAAATTGCGGCGAGGATGTTTCAGCATACAGGCCGAGCTCGATCTGCACGGTATGACGGCGCCTCGCGCGCGCCAAGCACTGGGGAGCTTCCTGTCCCAATGCTTAGTGCTGAGATATCGCTGTGTACGAGTCATCCATGGAAAGGGCAACGGGTCCTTCAACAGGCAGCCTGTACTGAAACAAAAGTTAAATCATTGGCTAAGTCAGCGCCATGACGTTCTTGCGTTCTGTTCAGCCCGACCGGTTGATGGGGGTACGGGGGCGGTCTATGTGCTGCTGAAACGCAGGCATAACCCGAATTGAAACAAACGTCTCTCATCGATCACTAGGCCGCTGAGCGCCCAATCCCTACACCCAATCAACGGAACAATGAAACGGCTCTATTGCGACACCGACGGGATGAAGGTCGTTTATCTAAAGCAGATCCTAGAGAGCCATGGTATTCAGTGTGTGGTCAAGAACGAGTACTTGGCCGGTGCGGTGGGAGAAATCCCACCCACCGAGTGCTGGCCAGAGCTATGGGTTCTTGACCCCGAACGCATCGAATCAGCCCGGCGGTTGATGAAATCGATACTTGTGGAACCCGACGACTTGGCCGAGAGTTGGCAGTGCGGGGAGTGCGGAGAAAGCAGCGAAGGCCAGTTTACAGATTGCTGGTGTTGCGGTGCAAGCCGTGGAAGCTCCTTGTAAGGTTAGGCGCCCTTAACGGCCATGCCGTACCGTCCAAGTTCGCACCCAAACTCTTAGGATAGGGCAGGCGTGCTTCTGAAAAGGTATTTTCCCAAGCCGACTGAAAGTGACTCGATGTCCAAAACGTCTTTAATCCGCGAGCTCGTTTGTTCCAGGCGAACAATCCACGATTTCAAACGCGAGGCCGTGCCGGAAGATCTGATCCTGCAGGCCATCGAACTAGCGCGATGGGCGCCGAATCACCGCTTATCCGAACCTTGGCGATTCTATCTTTTAGGGCCAGCCACCGCCGAGGCGATCGCGCGTTTGAATGCCGAACGTGTCGCCGAACGCAGAGGTCCACAGGCTGGAGATGCTAAATTGCGCCGCTGGCGCCAGATCCCGGGATGGCTGGTGCTAACTTGCCTGAAACCACCGGATCCCGTTCAAGAACGAGAAGACTACGCCGCGTGTTGCTGCGCGGTGCAGAATTTTTGCCTTTTTT
>JBOHHR010000309.1:0-9847 GCA_050725475.1 Gammaproteobacteria bacterium
GTCCTTGGGACTACGGCGCAACTCCTCCATGAGCGCCTGATCACGGCCGTGGTCAACGGCCCTCGGCCGCGTACCTTTGATCGGCTTGGTTTCCACTAAGCCCTTATTTACATGCAGAAACCGCTCAGGCGAGGAGCTCAGAACCGCCCCGTTAGGAGTGCGCAAAAAAGCCGAAAAGGGCGCGGGATTAAGGGAGCGCAATTGCCGATACGCGAGCCAGGCGTCCCCGCGAGCACGGGCTGAAAACCTCTGCGCGAGATTGACCTGATAGCAGTCTCCCTCCTGGATGTAGCGCTTTACGCGTCGAAACGCGTCGCCATAGGCCGCCCGGTCAAAATTGCAGCTCACCGGAGACAAGGTCTCAAACGGCATACGCAGGACGGCACTGCGCTTTTTGTGGGCTCGCTCGAGCAGTGCGTCCCATTCATCGAAGGTGCGTGGATCACGCCCTTGGCCGCAGAGCCAAGCGCGCCTGCTCTCATGGTCCACAACCAGAGCCCAGTCATACAGGCCGAAAGCCATTTCCGGCATGGGGATATCTCGCTCGGCCAGGCTCGGGATCCGTTCCAAGCGCCGCCCTAAATCATAGCCAAAATACCCGATGGCACCGCCGGTAAACGGCACTCGAAAATCCGATTCGCTGCTTGAACTCAGATATTGCTTGAGCAACCCAATCGGATCACCCTCACACATCAGTTGCCCATCCCGAGTGCCTATCTCGGTATACAAACCTTGAGTAGAAAGCGTAACAAAGGGATCTGAGGCCATGATGTCGTAGCGGCCGCGCTGATCCCAGGGGCGCCCGCTGTCCAGGAAAACACACCAGGGGTCATTGGCGAACGCCTCGAACTGCAACCAGCTCTCGGCCACATAAGGCACTTCTGTAACACGCGTGCGGTTCACGAGGATTTGAGCAGGTAAGCGAGCGCAGTGGCCGGCGCACAAACCGCAGCCATTTCGCGCAACGGGTCTAATCCGTCCATCAATTCGCTGAAGTCGATATAGCGCCGACCCAACTGCCTCGCGAGCTCTCGCACGATAAAACGACCTGCCCCAGCCCCGATCAGCGGATCGTTGTCACGAATGTCATGCCTAGAGATGACGCGTTCCAAAGAGCGGCGGACGGCGTGCGTCTGTACACCCGCGAGGTGCCGCGCCAGCGCGCGCCAGCGCGCCAGATCGCCCTCTGCCAAATCCCTGCCCAGCATCCTCCCCAAACGCCGCGCGCAATCCAAGGGGGATCGACCGCACTGATCCGCCGTTTCCGCCCATTCCGGATACTCACACAAAGTGCCGCTTAATACGTGGACATCCGCCATGCTGGCAAAATGCTCCGCCGTCATAGCCTGCCATTCGCCACAAAAGGGTGCCCAACGCGCCACCGCCATGACCGGTGTTCGCACCACGCCGGTGTACAAAAGCTCGCCGCACTGCAGGCGCTCGGCATCGGAATATCCGTGATGGTGCACTTCGTTATGGCGTAATGCGAGGATATCAGTAGTCGTACTCCCGACATCGATCAGCATACCATCGGCACGACGGGTCGCGGTAAACGTAGCGCTCGCATGCCAGTTGGCCGATGCAATGGCCGGGCTGTGCTGGGCGGCCGCATGCGCGCCTATAAAGCCCTGAGAGCCTGCGTAAAACCAAACCCCATTGGCACTGTGATGGCTGAGAAAACGCGAGATTAACGTGCGCACCCCTTGTTCCCTATCGGGGAAGATATCCGACAATTCCCCGGTCATGGTCACCGCATGGGACGCCGTTCCTTTGGGTAGCCGTGCATGAGCCTCGTTTAAGGCTCCATCCAAGTGTTGCAGGCCCTTCCAGAGCGGGCTCGGTAGCTGAAGCACCGCCTGCAACACACCCGCCGCATCAACCACCGCCACCTTAAGCTGGGCCCCACCAATGTCCCAGCCATAATAAAATGGGCCCATGCGCTTATGGTAACGCCACAAGGCGGCTGCCGAGAGCACGCACGTCAATGGCTGGCGGTTTACCGTCTATTAGGACATCAAGCAGCAAAGCCGCGGGATTGATCGCCATGCAGTCCCGCAGTCCCACATAAGCGGTGGTTATGCGGGGGTTTATTTCCATTACCACCGGCCCTTGCGCGCTAAGAACCAGATCGATGCCCACAAAACCACTAAGGTCCGGCAAAATTCGGGCGAGTTGCTCGATTATCGGTTTGACTTGGTCTGCATACCCGGTCAGGGCGTTTACCGCTACGCCGTTGCAACGCAGTTCGCCGTTTATGCAGCTTACCATCTGGCGGTTGCAGGCCAGCAGCCATGCTGAGCCCTCATGACAGAAAACCGATGCGCTGGCCGCGATCCCGGGCAAATAGGGCTGCACCACGTGGTTTCTCTCGGCGTGCTGTAACCAAGACTGAAGGCTATCCAGGGTGGCGAAACGGTAGGTGTGCTCGCAACCGGCTCCGTCGTCCGGCTTTACCACCCAGCCATCTCGCGCATACGGTATGGGGTCTCTGACGCTTAGCGTGGTCACTGTGGGGATCCCGCGGCTAGCGAGCAACTCCGCGGCCTCGATCTTGCTCGCCGCGATGCGGATCGCTTGTGGCGCGCTTCCTAAAAGGACTTTGCCGTTCGTCACTACTAAGCGACTGAGCCGTTCCAGAACGCCGCCGGTCTCAGGCGCGATCGGCAACACGGCATCGCATTTGCCAATGCACTCCTCCCATTGGCTCCAGATCGACTCCGTTGCACTCACCGGAATAACGCGAGCGGGCAGATCCAAGGACGCCATGCGGCGATCACGGGTGAGGCTGAGATCGACCCTTCCCGTATCGGCCAGATCCCAAAGCACACGAGTCAGCATCAAATCCCCTTCGTGCGCCAGTCCCGCCGCCAGCGGGGCCACCCCGAGGCCACCGCCCGTGATAAACTCGCAAACAAAAACCCGCAAGCGAGCCCCTGTGTTAGTCATCCCCGTGCTGGATATGATGGAACGGCAGGTTGTTGCCGCCGACGGCGGAGAGCGTGACTGCTACTCCCCACTCCGTTCCCCGCTCTGCCGGAGCAGTGACCCCGGAAAGGTCCTAGAGGCGCTCCTTGCGCTGTTTCCCTTTAACACGGTTTACATCGCAGATCTGGATGCCATTCGCAGATGCGGCGATCAATTTCAGGCGATCGCGCGCTTAACGGCGGCCCGCGAACAGCTTCGGTTTTGGGTGGATGCCGGGATCGCGAGCGACGCGGAAATGCAGCGCTGGGCGACGCTCACAAACGTCACCGCGGTCATAGGCAGTGAAAACCAGCACTCGTTGCGTGCCGTGGCGTTATTGCTCAAGCATACACGAACGGCGATTTTATCCCTCGATTTCCGCGACGGCGAGTTTTTAGGGCCCCGTGAACTGCTAAACCAGATACAGCTTTGGCCCACTCGCGTGCTCGCCATGAGCCTACACCGTGTAGGGAGCGGTTACGGCCCTGACTTTGAGTGCCTCCAAACCTTGCGCCGAACCGCGCCCCAGCAGCAAATCTTCGCCGCCGGTGGGATCCGTGGTCGCCAGGACTTAGTCGCCTTGCAAAGGCTGGGGGTTCAGGGCGCTCTCTGCGCTACCGCTCTACACGAAAAAAGGCTGGGTTCACGCGAACTGCGAGCGCTTTTGAACTGCCGCCCTTAAAACAGCGGCCCCGGTATGCGCCGGGGCAACTGACTCGCCAGTTCCCGCCCTATGGCGATAGCCTACTTATGCGCCGCGAAGGGGTGCTCGGCAGTACCCTTCTTGCTCACCACATCACGCGCCCTAGGCTCACGCGCAACAGCGCGCTTGATGGACTCTTTTACGGCCTCGTAGTTGAAATCTTGGATCTTGGTGTTGTCGTCGGCCTCCCAGTGGATAAAAACGCCTACGCAGATGAAGACATCGTCCGCCTCATCGGCCGGAATGGTCCCGTCTTCCACACAGTCCATGACCGCCATGCCGACCGCTCGTTGGGCAGGACCGAACATTTGGATGGCCTGTTTGGCCGCTTTGATGGTGACCTTGTTGAACAGAACGGTGTTGGGTTTGCAAGCTAGATTCGGAGCCACCAGGGCGAGCAGGGTGCTAAACCCGTCCTTGTTATTGGTCAAGGCGTGACAGAAAGCCGTCTCCGCCGCGCTGCCTCGAGGCCCCATGATGAGGTCGATGTGGGCAACTTCATTACCGTCTCCCTTGAGCGATTCGCCTACTAAAACTCTGTCAATGACTGCCATTGATGTTCCTCCTACTGGTTTTTCGGTTGGTTGTTGTCCGACAAGTGCTTTGAATATTGACATCGCTTGTCACCTTATTTCTATATTTCTATCCCATGGGGCCTCCATCATCCGATAGAGATGTTCCCCTTGTGTTCAGGCATTGCAACACCGTTGCACGGTTTGCCGATTAGGAGGTCTTCCAGATGCAGAGCCATCAGGCTCGCCACGGTGAGATCCGCGCTGGTCCCCGGATTTAAGCCCTCCCGTTTCAGTTCATTATCATAGTGTCGCAATAGCTCCACTGCGGCCAGCGGATTGTCGCACGCTTTAAAGCGTGTTTCCACTATTTGTGCGGTTTCTCTGGTGCGCTCCGCGGTTCTCAGGCCAAATTTGCGCCGGATATGGGTATCCGGGATCGTCGCCATAAAGCTAAGAAAGCAACCGACCGTCGCCCATACCATCGGGTCTGGAAACGGATCCCAGCGTCTTAAACAGCGCTTTAGCTCCGGTACCCCGGTATCAAACACGTCCTGGAACCCATGGGCATACTGATAGGCGATGCGATCCCATGCGTCGGCCGCACGCATGGCCTCGAGCAGGCTCACCGTCGGGTTTTCGCTCACATCGTGGCGCTTGACCCGTCCTATGCCCGCCGGTACCGCCAAGCGGATCGCCGCAAATGCCCGCCGGGCATCGTTTCTATCGAGCCCTCGCAAGACGATGTTTAAGCGCTGACGCAGTTCTTGTGCTTGGCTTTCGACAAAAACCGCGCTTAGCAGCGGGGCAGAAAGCAAGATGATACCTAAGTTGGTGTTGCAACCGACGCGCGCCTGGGTGGCCTCAACGCAATAGAGAATACGCTCTCCCACGCTCAATCCGTGGCTCCCGAGGATCGGCGCTATTGCGTCGGCGCTCTCGATGAAGTCCTCCGCCCTCATCCCATGACCCGGCGCGTGCACGCTGACGTTACCGGGCTTCAGCGCCTCCACATCCAAGCGGCAACAGCGCTGGATCATTCTTGCGATCGCAGGGCCCAGATCGGGAGTCAGAGCAACACCTCCAGCATGACCGGTTCGACCTCTCGCGCTACGACCACGAAGCTTACACCACACGGGTGACGTTCAGCACCTCGTCGAAGCCGCTGTCAAAGCTCATGATCCGCGCGACGCCGTGGCGCTCCATGATGGCTAGGTGGCATCACGGGCGGAGAATCGTTCACTCGCAAGCAAGATCGCCTTGGCACGCTCCACATCGGTTGCTTGGATGGCGAAGATCTCATCGACGACCCCACGCATGGTATCGAAGGCCGGCTGGATGGCGTCTCTGCGACCTATAGCGGTATATCGATGCAGGATCTCTTGAAAAACCTCGGCGCTGGTAACCAGCCGCTGGCTGTCCGCGATACAGCTTTCGATCAGACGGCGCGCCTCAAACTTCAGTGGATGGCTCGCACCGATGAGATACATCGGGATGTTCGAGTCAATGAAGATCACCCAGAAGCTCCGCCTCGATACCCTCGCTCGATCTCTTCGAGAACCTGCCCGATTTCGCCTATCGGGAAGTTATGCCGAGCCGCGGCCTTTACGGCCTCGAGCTTTTGCTCAATCGCTAGTCTCGGTTCGCGCCGGCGTGCGGCCCTCAAGGCCTGTCGAACCCATTCGGCGACGGTCATGCGGTTACGCCTGGCAATTTCCTGGAGGTCATCGAATTCCTGCTCGTCCAGCAGGACTTGAAGTCTCTTACTCATGTTGGATGAGTATATCCATCTCCTATAGATGAGTCAAAAACCGCGGGGATCCCCGTTGACAGCGCATTTAGTGGCCGAGCCCCTACATGTCCGTGATATTCGCCTTGCTCTTTGCAGCTACCCGCTCTCGCACAGTCTCGCAGCACGCCGGTCACTTGCGAGAGAAAACGCTCGGCAAGGCGCTCGGCGATGCGAAAGGCACAGACCTCCTGCAAGCCACGCCACGCCGGTACGCTATTGACTTCCGTCACCAGATAGCGCCCCCGCTCGTCGCGCAGCAGATCCACTCCGGCGTAATCAATTTCCAAGGCGCGAGCCGCGGCTTCTGCGAGTCCCACCAACTCAAGATCCAGAGGCGCAGGTTCACAAATACCGCCGCGCGCGCGGTTGGTTACCCAATGGCGGCTGCGCCGGATCATCGCGGCCTGTGCACGTCCGCCGATGATAAATACCCTCCAATCCCGGCAGTCCGCGCCCGGTTCCGGCGGGACGAAGCGTTGCAGGTAATACACCCCTCCATAGGCGGCCGCATCCGGTAACCCCTCTGGCCGACGCAGCAAGGCAACGCCCTCACCTTGGGAGCCGAATAAAGGTTTCATCACCAACCGCCGCCCTTGGCTTAATTCGCTCATCAACAGCGCCCGCGCATGGTGATCGGACTCGCACACCCAGGTCTCAGGGATCGGAACACCCGCGCGCTTCAGTAAAAAGCTCGTCATGGCTTTGTCCACCGTGCGCTCTATGCTGCGGCCGTCGTTATACACGACCACCCCGGCTTCACCCAGCCAGTGCAACACGTCCAACCTGTGTATAACTTGCTCTAACGTTCCTCCCGGCACGCCGCGCACAAAAACGCCGGGAGGCAGCGCTTCTTCGAACCCAGGCAGGACAATGCGAGCCAGACTACGGCTTAGATCAAGACGACATTCGATCAGGGAGAGAAAACGGGTTACGAATCCCCTGGCCGCGAACGCTTCCTGCAGTTCGCGGCCATGCCACCCGGGATCGTCGGTGACAACGGCGATCTTTGCCGAGGCAAGTACCGTATCAAGCAAATGACTTCTCGATCAACTGTTCGTCCATGGCGCCGGCGTGAAAGGTGTGCCCTGTCTCCAGCGAAGTGACCGCAACCTGTGCCGGACTAAAGAGCATCGGATCTATTTTGTAGAAATCATAACCATAGTCCTTAAACACCTCGGCAAAGGGCCTTCCATAATCTCTGGAGGCGCTGCTGGGAAGCCGTTCTGCCAAATCCTGTGCTTCGAGATCGTCGGCTTGCACGAACAAATGCGCCTCGCCCCCGAAGAGTATGGCATCGTTGGTCCTGCCCATGGCGGTGATGAAGTCCTTGGAAGGGGGGCACACGGGTGCCGAGGCCAGGCCGTCAATCAGTTGCTCCAAGGGAAACCCCAGGGCATGTACCTTGTGCAAGGCCACTTCGAGGCAACGGGCAACCACCTGCACGCTGCCCGCCAAACTCGTCGTAGGGGTGAGGATCAGAGTCAGATCAGCGGGATCGATCCCGCACTTGGCCGCTACCTTTTCGGCTACCTCTACCGGAGGGAGTTGCGAGACTTCGAGCACCAAGCACGCGCTCTCATTCTGATCGCGGTAACCCAACTCCTCAAACAACTTCTCATTGCTGCCCATCGCCCGCGCCGGGCCGGAACCCATCGCGTGAAACGAGCCCTTACCCTCACCGTGACTCAAGCTCCAACCCGCGTATTGGCTGCCCAGGCACGCGATGACTGGGTTGGTGGCCTGTACCTCGATATGCCAAGTCCATTTTTTGAAGCGCTCGGCGGCGCGAAAGCTCACCTGCCCTAATCCGCCTAAACAGATCTCGGCGATTTTCCGGCCGGCCTCCAGTCCGCCGGGGGCATCGATGCCTGCGTCGATCACGCGCGTGCCGTTCGCAAGCTTGCGCAGCTTAAGGCGCAGGGTAAGAGCATTATCGATGAGTTGACGCACGAGCGGTGCGCTCAATGCGTTCACACTGGGCAACTCGTTAGCAAATCTACTGCTTTCAGCAAATCTCACGTTCATCGTTATCGTCCTCGTTACCTTTTGTGCTGGTTTGCATGCCATCTGGATCTGGCGTCGCTACGGCTCGAGAGTTCAGCGCCGCAGACACCCGGCGTACGCGCCGTAAGGCCAAACACTTGGCGCTCCAGGAACTGGCTGCCTGCCCAAGAACCGTGCAGATGGGCGCTCCGCGGCCGATCCAAGTCGCCGGCGGAGTGCGGTCGGCGGTCCAGCGAGGCCAACGCCAAGAGGCAGGGATCCAGGTGGGTTGTGCGGCATAGTAAACCGCCGCGGCGCGTGCGCCCAGGCGGGGCTCTTGTGGCATCGCTCCTGGAGATCCCCCCGTGCAGTTGCGTACATGCTGTATAAACAAGGACCCCTCCTGCTCGTGAAGCCCCAAGCTAGCGGGCGGCCGTGGATTGACCTCCAACACCCATACCCGAGCTTCTCCGTCCACAATCACATCGATCCCGCACAATCCTTTTAATCCCACGGCCTTAGTCAAGAAAGCCACTGCACGGTGCAGTTCCCGGCGCACTGGCGTCGGCGGCTCCGACAGGGTTACCGCCCCACCGTAGCGAAATGGAGTGGCCTCACAGCCGGCACACCAGGCTTCGCTAAAGCCAATGATCTCAGCGCCGTCCCCGTTTGCCAGAAACAACGCGGAAAGGCTACGCCCACTTACGTAGCGCTGCAAGTAATGTCCCTCGGGAAGCGTGACGCCCCGGGCGTACCAGCCGACATGCGTTCCGCCGCAACCACCGCCGTCTTTCACCAGCAGCGGGGCCGTTTCTCCATTACCATCGGCAATCACAGCCGGATAGGGTAGGCCTAAGCGCTCGAGCAAAGGGAAAAAAACCTTCGGGTCCTTGAGCTTTTGCACCACCTCTGGCGGATTACCGTAGAAACGCCGCTGCGCGATGAGCGTCTCCAGAAGCTCCGGGCGCCCTTCAAAACCGCTCCCTACGACCAGACCCATCCTCTGATCAGGATCTCGCGCTTGCAAAGCCGCTAGCAGTGCAACGCGGTTAAAGCCGCCCTCCGCTGCGGCCACGGCGCAAGCGGATGCGGCGCAGGCACGTGTGTCGAGATCGGCAAACAGATCAACGGCGTGTACCCTCAGGCCTCCACGCCGCGCAGACTGTGCCAAGGCCCGCGCGGATAGGGCCACCACCAAAAATGGGCTATCGGGCAAGAATGCTGCGTGCGACCTCGAACGCCTTTAGGTGATCCAAATAAACCGGCCCATCGCTTCCGGTCATCAGCTTAAACAGTTGGTAATGCACCTTGTACTTGACGTCCCCTATCGCCCAAGCCCCGAGGATTAAGACCTTGGACGGAGTCCCTTCCAGAACTTTGCCGTTGTCGCGGTCTTCCACCCCTTCTATGCCCAGCGGCGGGACGGCGTTCACGTCGGCAGCAACCAAGAGCCGTTTAGCCTTTTGCAGTTGCAGGGAGCCGAGCACCCGAACCCCGGCCTTGGCTACCCCCACCACCACATCGGCCTCGGCCAAACAGGTCTCAAGCGCCGCGTCGCTGCTACTGTCGCCTCCCCGCATGTTGGCTCCATAGCGCGCGTTGTATTCCCGCGCCATCTCTTCACCGATCTCTAGGCCGCGATGGCTTACCAGATAGACCTGCGCCCCGGCTTGGGACGCGAGGATCCCGGCGCAGATCCCGACCGGGCCGGTGCCGCCTAAGATTTGGATGTTCTTAGCACTCAAGCCCCCTTTCTCCAGGCGTCGGATCCAATGCTCAACACCGGCCACCAGCGCCGCCGCTGTGGTGATCGCCCCGCTCGGATCGGCGAAAACGGAGACTTGGAACGGCGGCACCATGGCCGCTTTTGCCCGCTGCAACATATCCATAGCA
>JBOHHR010000310.1:0-3003 GCA_050725475.1 Gammaproteobacteria bacterium
GCAAGAACCAAGTGCGGCGGTTGCCGGTGTTAAATCGTGCCAAGCGCTTGGTCGGTATGGTTTCCCTAGGAGACCTGGCGGTGCATGCTCCCGCAGAGTCGGCGGGTGAAGCGCTCAGGGGGATCTCTAGAACCGGCACATAGACGGCTCAGATCGGGGCTGGGTCCGGGGATGGACCAAAGAAAGGGCGTTCGATACCCGCAGGTCGCGGAGAACCTTTTCATTGAAGCCGGGTTCCACCACGGCCTTTGTAGTCCAATTTTTCGTCTTCGTTTCTTCGTTATCGACTCAACAAGGATTCGCTCGACCACAGCCTCGAATTGTGGAGAGGGGTTGGTGCGGGCAGAGGTTCGGTCAGTGGGGGTGTTCTGCCGCTTCCTTTAACTGGCTCCAGCCCCGTGCCCGCCACTCCTCAGCACGCTTGTCGATATCCACCGCCTGGCGCCGCTCCATGATCGCCATCGCTTCATCGACCTGTTCCTCCGCCAGGCGAACAAGAACCAGGATGCCGCCACGCCGCACCGCTTCGACGTAGTAGCCGGTCTTGTCCCTGGGCACGCCCAACTTTTCAACGGCGCCGAATAGCCCGCCGGCGGCGGCCCCCACGCCGGCGCCGAGGAGAGTCGTAGCGAGCGTACCCGCGGCGGCCACCCAGCCGATCCCGGGGATGGCGAGCTCGGTGAGGCCGACCAACAGCCCGCCCAAGCCACCGATCACCGTGCCCGTGCCCACTCCGCTACCGATCTCCTCGGGGGTCGAGGCAGCGCCTTCGAGAGTCGACATCGGGGCAGCGCTCTCAAGAGTAGAGGCTTTGTGGCGGGACCATTCACCGGTGGCGTCACTGGCCAATAGGCCAATATCGTCCCGCGAACATCCGGCCGTAATCAGATCGCGCGTCGCACTCTGGGCTTCACGGAGGCTATCGAATAAACCGACCACAGTCTTCATATTGGATTCTCCTCGGTGATGAACGCCCGCCCTAATTCTTGCGGTATCAGCCACCGCCGCCTGAATCATCAGACATGCGCCGCCATCTGCCGACAAGATTCGGCGCAGCGCCGGCATGCCTGTGCACAATTCTGCATATGGGCGTCATCCTGATACCGTTCACAGTCTTCAGCACACAGAGCGCAGATCTCGGCGCACACACCACAGGTTCGCGTGTGCCGTGGCGAGCCGCGGAGCATGAAATCGGCACTGGTCTGACAGATGTCGGCGCAATCGAGTAACAACCGAATATGGCCGGCTTCGGCATGCCGACCACCCTGCTCCAGGCAATAGGTGATCGTGTTCAGGCAAACGTTATGGCAATTCAGACATTCGTTGATGCATTGGTGCAGGGTTTCGTTCATAAATACCTCCAGATTTCTACAATGACCGGCGGCCGATGGGCCCGATAGAAAAAGGGGGATAACACCTGATCCCCCCAAACATGAATCATCTCAAGCACGCTTGGCGCGTTTAGCCTCTGGTGCCGCACGCTCCGCTGCTTGCTCCGTCATACGCTTGCTCTCTTCCAGTCCTTCGCGCATAAGAGCGCCGGTCTCCTCGAGACCGTGCCGCAGCTGATCCGAAAGCTCGGCCGTCTGCTGCTCGACCAGGTGGCACATATCGGACTGTATCTCCGCTACGGTTTCACTGGTTTGGCGCATGTAACTTAAGACCTCCTCAGCCGTGCTCTCGAACAAACGAGTGTTGCCATTTCCTTTAAACAGCTCCGACCAGTCGGGCGCTCCCAAAATCGCGGCGCTTTTCGCCTGATACTGGCAAAAAGTCCTAGCGGCGGCCGCTTGAATCTCAAACATGCGCGCCGACCCCTGGACCATGATCTCCGCAAAATTGATTGCACGTCTCGCGCCGTTGTTCGCTGCTCTATTTAC
The DNA here is from genome assembly GCA_050725475.1 of Gammaproteobacteria bacterium. Taxonomy (GTDB): domain Bacteria; phylum Pseudomonadota; class Gammaproteobacteria; order JBOHHR01; family JBOHHR01; genus JBOHHR01. The sequence goes on from JBOHHR010000310.1 coordinate 1,881, forward strand.
ATCATCAGATCGTTGCATGATTCCACCTCTTTCATAAATTACGATGCCTCAAAGGAATCCTCTATCTCTGCTGCGCGTGTCCTACGAATGTCGTTCCTATCGCAATGCAGCAACGCAATAGGAATGCCACCGATCGATGCCGCCACAGGGGAGGACTATCTAAAAAGCGAACGATTTCTGTAAGATTTACGCGTAAAAATTACACTGGATGTAAGCCTTACCGGCCTGACACCTTCGAGATAAGCTTTGATGATTCCGGATGAACATACATTTACGGCAGACGGCCGACGATTTTCAAGCTCTCAGAGTTGCTTGCCGTCCGAACGCATTAAAAGGGCGAGCGAACGGCCTTGGAGGGGATAATGACTGCCCACGTCATGGCGGGAGGACGAGGAGCGATCGTTTTGGCAAGCGGTATCGAATACCAACTGCCAATCGCGCTCGGTCCCTAGCCCTGGGATCTCGAAGGGGATCGCCTCGTGGTGGGCATTGAGCAGCAGTAGGAAATCCTCATCCTGCGCCCGCCTTCCGTGCTCATTGCGCTCCTCCATGGCGGTGCCGGCCAAGAACAGACCCAGGCAGCGCGCGAAGCTCTGGTTCCATTCTTCATCGCTCATCGGCTGGCCATCGGGATTGAGCCAAACGATATCCGCGACTTGGCTGCCCGCAATGCGGCGGCCCTGGAAGAACACGCGCCGCCGAAACACCGGATGGGCCTTACGGAGCGCGATCAAGCGAGCTACGAAGGCGAGAAGCTCCTGATCCGCCGGCTCGAGCACCCAGTCGAGCCAGCTTATTTCGTTGTCCTGGCAGTAGGCGTTGTTGTTGCCACCCTGGGTTCGTCCGATCTCATCGCCGGCGAGCAGCATCGGCACCCCTTGGGAAAGAAGCAGGGTGGCGAGGAGGTTGCGCTTCTGGCGCGCGCGCAAGGCCAGTGCGGCGGGATCTTCGGTAGGCCCCTCTGTCCCGCAGTTCCAGCTACGGTTTTGGGATTCGCCGTCGCGGTTGTCTTCGAGATTGGCTTCGTTGTGCTTCTCGTTATAGCTGACCAGGTCTTCCAGGGTGAAGCCGTCGTGGGCGGTGACGAAGTTGATGCTGGCGTAGGGCCGCCGGCCGTTATGTT
>JBOHHR010000311.1:0-6313 GCA_050725475.1 Gammaproteobacteria bacterium
CAATCTCAACGCTCAGTTTCCGGGCACCGACGATGCGGACGATGTGTTGCGTTTTCTCCAATTGGCCCACGAAAATGGCTGGATCTGCGCCAAACCATCTCTCTAAACCGCTGTGGCTCCTAGCCGAGCTCACCTATAAATGTCCGCTGCAGTGCCCCTATTGCTCCAACCCACCCGACTTTGCCAAATACAAGGACGAGCTGAGCACCGAGGACTGGCTCAGGGTGTTGCGCCAGGCGCGGGCTATGGGCTCGACCCAGCTCGGCTTATCCGGCGGGGAGCCCTTGCTGCGCCGGGATCTCGAAGCCCTGATCGCGGAAGCCCGTCGCTTGGGTTTTTACACCAACCATATCACATACGGCGTGGGAAAGGATGAAGCGCGCGTGCGGGCTTTACGCGAGGCGGGTTTGGACCACAACCAGTTGAGCATCCAAGCCAGCACCGAAGAGCTGAACGATTACATCGCGGGCACTAAAGCCTTTCAACACAAACGAGAAATGGCGCAGGCGGTGAAGAAGCATGGTTTCCCCATGGTGCTTTGTTTTGTGCTGCACCGGGAAAACGAAGACCAGATCGAGGACATGCTGGAGCTGGCGATCCGGTTGGAGGCGGACTATGTCGAGCTGGCCACCACGCAGTATTACGGCTGGGCATTCCTGAACCGCGACCGATTGATGCCCACACGGGCACAGATCGAGCGAGGCGAGCGTATCGCCCACGCCTATCAGGAAAAGATGAAGGGTAAGATGAAGATCTACTACGTGGTGCCGGATTATTACGAGCAGCGCCCCAAGGCCTGTATGAACGGCTGGGGCTCGGTCTTCCTCACCATTACACCCGACGGCACGGCGCTCCCCTGTCATGCCGCAGGACAACTTCCGGGCCTGTTGTTTCCAAACGTGCGCGAACACGGTATCGAGTGGATCTGGAACGATTCGCCCGACTTCAACCGTTTTCGCGGTTTTGAGTGGATGAAAGAGCCATGCCGCAGTTGCCCGGAGCGTTTCAAGGATTTTGGTGGCTGCCGCTGCCAGGCGTATATGCTCACCGGGGATGCGGCCAACGCCGATCCGGTGTGCAGCCTGTCGCCACATCACGGCCTCATCGAGAAAGCGCTGGCGTCAGCGCAGGCAGCGGATCGATCCGAAAAACCCCTGATCTTCCGGAATCCGAAGAACTCCAAGTCGTTTGTTCATCGGGCGTAGCATCACTCTCTTCCGGTGAAGGCGATGACTGTGAGGACCGCTTTTTGGTGGTAGATGGGCCGGATGGCGAGGTCATTCTTGAGTTCCTTGAAAGCCTGCTCGATCTCGGTGAGCTGTAGATAATAGTGCCAGAGTTGAGCTTCTCCCCTTAAATTGGAGCGCAAGAGGACATCAATTGCCGCAACAAAACTCACGCGCGAGAGTCCGGCCATGCATTTAAATTGGTGCGTCTTCGTCTCCCCAGAGCGCCGCCGCGTTGCGAAGCAAGCGCGGGGCAGCGAACCCTGCTCGCTTGAACTCGCTGAAAGAATAGTCTTTACTTCTAAAATGTGCCCTGAGCTGGGGCATCAGCAAATAGAATCTATTCCTTCACGGTATTGGCGGGGTCTTTTTGAGACCGGGGGTAGCTAAGCCGTTTTCTTGCTGTGACGAACGGGTCATGACCGAAGAGCTGCTGCGGATCCTCATTGTCGAAGATGATCCCGTGTATCGAGAGCTTTTCCGCACGCTTCTCGACCCGATCGGCGAACACGGGGGCTACCATTTTCTGGAAGCCGAAACGGGCGAAGCAGGCTTAGCTCAGTACCGGTCCGAACGACCTAACTGCATTTTGCTCGATTATCGTCTTCCCGACTTTGACGGGCTAGAATTTCTCGCTGCCTTAGGCTTTGAGGATGATCAGGTGCCGGTTCCGGTGATAATGCTGACCGGCGAAGGCAGTGAAATCCTGGTCGCGAAAGCCATGAAGGCGGGAGCGGCGGATTATATGCCCAAGAGTGCTTTGTCAGCGATGAGCCTCCGACGCAGCATTTCCAACGCGATTGAAAAGTCCAAACTGCGCGCCGCAATTGCGGAACAACACCGGGTATTGGCGCAAACCAACTTTGAGCTTCAGCGCAAAAATGCCGAGATTCAGCAATTCTACCATTTGCTTTCCCATGAGATGAAAACGCCGCTGACCTCAGCCCGAGAGTTTGTGTCGATCGTGCTGGATGGACTCGCAGGCTCTTTGAGCGAGGCGCAGCGTGAGTACCTTAGCTATGCGCGAGAAAGTTGCGATCAAATGACGCTTGGCCTTAACGATCTGCTCGATAGCACACGCTTGGAGACCGGCAAACTCCACATTGCCCTGCAGCCAGGTTGTGTAAGCACGCTAGTGGCGCGGGTGGTGGTGTCCATGGCGCCGCAAGCGCAAGACAAAAGGATTCAGCTTGAGCAGAGCATCGCTCCCGACCTTCCGCAGGTCCTGATGGATGAGAAGCGGATCACACAGGTGCTGACCAATCTGCTCAGCAATGCGCTGAAGTTTACCCCGGAGAGGGGTGAAGTGAGTGTCAGGGTGGGCAACGACCCCGAACGGCCGCGATGCGTTCTGGTGTCCGTTAGCGATACCGGACGGGGCATTGAACCAGCACAACTGGACCAGGTTTTTGATCGGCTGTATCAAATACGCAGTGGCGACGCCACGATTGAGGGGGGCCTGGGACTCGGTCTGTATATTTGCCGGGAGGTCGTCAGATTGCACGGAGGAGAGATCTGGGTTGACAGCACGCCTGGAGAGGGGAGCACATTCTTTTTCACCGTACCCAAGTGTGTGCCGGCGATACATTAGGCGGCAGGAGACATTACTATGCAAAAAATCCTTATCGTAGAAGACGACAAGAAAATCGTCGCGGCGCTGACCGTGCGCTTGAAGGCGGCGGGGTATGAGACGGTGGCCGCGTTCGACGCCGCCATGGCGGGAAACGTAGCGGCCAAGGAGCGTCCTGATCTCGTTCTGTTGGACATTTCGATGCCGGCGGGCGATGGGCTTTTGGTGGCCGAGAGATTGCGCAAGCTTCCGGTGCCGGTCGATGTTCCGATGATTTTTCTCACCGCGAGCAAGAAGCCGGGCTTACGGGAACAAGCCCTGGCGCTTGGTGCCGCGGGGTTCTTCGAGAAGCCATACGAGGCAGATGAGTTACTGGACGCCATCAAGAAGGCCTTGGACGAGTAATTGGGCACTTCGATTTGATTTGAAATGCCCGGCGGCCTGGGGATAGCCGCACATGTTTCAAACAGCCTCGCCTCGCTACGGTTTCTTAAGCCCTAGAGGCTGCTACTAGGATCTCCAACAGCTCCGCTTCTTGCATCAGATGCACCCCAGCACTCCTCCCGGTTTGAATGGTTGTGGCTCGCGCCCGCCTTCGGCCTCATGGGACCTGGTGGCCAACGCGTTAGCGCAGCGAGGGCTCTTTAGCCGTGCCTTCTGGACGAGCGCCGCCACGGCTGGGCTGTCGATGTTCCCGTTTATCCTTCCCTCGTCGAGCCAGCCGAATGCGAGCAGGACGTGATCGGCACCTTCGGCAACGTGCTAGACCGTCTCTCCGGACGCTCGGTCAAGGTCGAAGGATTCATCAACGATGTGCCGGGCGTGCGAATGATAAAATTATTACATGGGGCAGCCGCCTTTCGCGGCTTTGAGGTGACATCTTAGGAGGCGTACCCGACCAGATAGCGGCTGTCGGCATTCGCGCCGGTTACCCGCAACCTAACAGCCACGACAACGGCGGCGTGGGTCTAACCGCAAACCCTAACCGCTTTTCTTTGAGTTATCGAGGAGCAAACCATGCCCGGGACAATGCTGAAAAATTTAAGCCTCTTCTGTCTGATCGCGATCGCAACCCTGGTCGCGGAACACGTTTTCTTTGCAGCTTCGGACGTTGCCGCACAAGCGAAGCCGCAATACCTGGTGGTGCCGGTGCAAATACCGTTTGGTGACAGAGGAGCGCGGCATTACGAAGCGCTACTGCAGCAGTTAAGTGCAGCGAGATGGGACTACGACCACGACTTACCGGGTTTCGTGATTTTCAAACGCTAGCCCTTTCGAGGGGGAATGAAGCTGAGCAATCGGCTTCCGTTCCGCCTTGCGGTAGAGTTTGATGGCGTTTTCCAGCAGATTGAAGGGACGAACAGATTAACATTGACCCGGGTTTTGATCGTTTAATCCGCTCCGCGCTTGCGATTACAGCCCCGGTAGGCGACGATTTCGCCGTGCTGCGGTAAACCGAGTGGACCCTTAAGGACGAACCTGCAACCGGGAAACCAGGATCCCCGCAGTCAGCTTCGAATCTTTGGCGATGCGAGGAAGATCGGTCTGGCGGTCGGCGATCTCGCCGATCTCCCGCAGAATCCAATGTGCTGGATCGAACTCGAATTCGGCAGGAAGCGCGGGTTGGTTCATGCCCCAATTGTCCCGCATCAACGTCGTCGCTTCAGGGGTTCCGCCCGGTTGGGGTGAACCCGTGTTCGATCGTGTCGGTGGCCATTCCCCAGAGCCGGACACGGCTCTCGGTCTTGACGGCACTGCCTTGAGCCGGCCATAGAATCGCGGTCTGCGGCGGGCGGGATGGGATCTCGACGCGGACGGGCTCTGCTGCGACGGTATAGAAGCCATCGGAGACGAGCACTTGCACGAGCGCGACGCCGCTGGTGAGCACACCGAGCGGCACAACGGCTCCATCTTCGCGGAGGAACAGCGAGCGCCTGCCAGGTGCGCCCGTCGTCGGCGGACCAGCGCACGGCACGCTCGGTGGGATATTCATCGGAAGCGGAAGCCTGCCATCGGACACGGAGGTTCTCGCCATCGATCTCGGCGGAAACTTCGCCGACGCGGGGCGGCGCGGCGGTCGCGCGGCGGACCCACAGTTCCTCGTCTTTGCGCATCACGCGGAGGGCGCCGATGCGTTCGCGGTCAGGGAGGAGTGCCTGGATGAGTCCCGACGCGGGCCCGCTTTCCCCATCGCCACAACCGCAGCCGCACGAGGCGTGCAGGGCGACGCGCAGCAACGGCGCACGCTCAATCACCTGGCCCTGCTCGTCGAGCAGTTCCACTGCGGTGCCAAGCACCTGTCTGCCAGTGGCGGTCGGACCCGTTTGAATACAGAGCACGCTGCGAATTTCGAGCCGGTCGTCGCGCAGCAATCCGGTGACGACGACGAGCGGGATCGAGTCCGCTTGCACCAACTCACGGACGCGGCGCCCGATCCACGGCGGCGGCGGATCGGGAATGTGATGCGGGATGGGCCCGCGATAGCCCTCATCGAAATACGGCGGCAGGCTGTCACGTGGCGCGGGAATCCATTGTGGGTCGAGCAGCGTGTGCTGGGTTAGCGGCTGATAGTGATAGGGCGAGATCCAGCTCGGGCCGCAATAGGACATGAAGTCGCGGGCGAAGTTCGGCGAAAAGACGGTCTGAGTCGTCGGATCGAGTCCGTATTCGCCGATCGTCGCGCCCTTTGCGTTCACCGAATCGTAGGGCTCGTACGCAGGGTAGTTCGGATCGCCCATGTCGCCGGTCGCGAGGCCGCACGGCGCGTGCGACAAGCCGAGGACACGGCCGAGTTCGTGAGCCATGGTCTGCTGGGCGTTGATGAATCCGGCACCGACGGAGCCGCCACCGCCGCAGCCGCCGGCGTTGCCGACTGGGATGGCATTTGGGAGCAGCGCGTAGTAAAGGCGGTCGGCAAGGTTTCCGTCGATGACCTTGGCGACGCCGAGCCAAAAGAGCAGGTCGTTCCAGCTTTGGGGACAGAAAGAGGCCGTGCCGTCGGTGGTGATGTTGCCGGTGAGCGGATTGCTCCATGTAAACGTGCCGGCGAGGCCGATGTCGGGCGTTTGCGAGACCGGAAACATTAGTAACGCTGCGGCGGCGGTGGACTGGAAATCCGCGAGCGTGGGCGCGGCGAGCTGCACTTGGTTTCCTGCGGCGTCCGGTCCCCAATACTGCACGGGGATGCCGCGCACCCGCAGCGTCTGGAGGAGCGATGCGTCGATGTCAACCTCGGTGTCTGCGCGGTCCTCGGTGCCGGGCACTTCGACGTGAACTTTCAATCGCATCGGGCCGCGCATGGCCGAGGCAGGAATGAGAAAGTTGAGCGAAGAGTTGAGCGAGCCACGCTCGGTGGCGTAGGTCTGCACGGGTCGCGCAGTGACAGAGGCAGGCGACACTTGCATGAGCGTACCCGCATCGACCCAGATGCCGTAACGCTGAGTTCGTCGTTCATCGTTACCTCCTCATATTACGGCCAAGCGTTATCTGCCGCCCAACGCCGAAGCTCAGCCGCCGT
>JBOHHR010000312.1:0-2742 GCA_050725475.1 Gammaproteobacteria bacterium
GGATTACGGGTTACGGGAATGGATGCTTGCAACTCGCTGAGCCGCTCTCCGACCTCTCCGTCCACTCGAATGCGCCGGCGTCTGGACGTGGCCGGCGCGGATTTTTTCTCTTCGATCTATTTTTTCCTCACGTTGCCTGGCAGACGATATGGGACCTAGGATACCTACTCTACCGCTTGTCGCCGCTCCACGTGATGATAAGCAGGCAAGGTTTGCAGTCGCTCATCCCAAACCGCGCCGCCGATGGTGAAATGATAAAGACTCTGCCATCGTTCATCGGCCAGGCCCAACAGCTCATGCATGGCGTCATCGAAAAAGCAGCCTATCCCTGTGGCGTGCAGATCCGCCGCCTCGGCTTCCAGATAGAGCACCTGCCCGATGAGTCCCGTCTCCCAAAAGAGACGGGGGTACACCCAGGGACTCTGGATCTGCATCATGGCATCAAAGTCGGCCAGCATGCCTAGAGAGAAGGCGCTATCCCCGGCGATGCTCTGATGACAACTGATGATTTCGGCCGCTTGCCGCGCATCTCCGGCGAGCAACTGGAACAGATCAAGCCACGAGGGACAGCGCTCCGGCCGCTGCCACGAAAAGTCCCCGCGCATGGCCGCTCGCAAGAGGCCCAAGTGCTCGGGGGAACGCGCGAGCATATAGAGTCCGGAGGCGAGCCCGGACACCCGATGCACGAACAAAGCCAGAGAAATACGAGGTGGCCAAGGTAATACCCCGAACGGTCGAGCCGCGGCCAGGGTGCGCGCCATGATGTGATAGAAAACCTCCTCTGCCATGCCGGTATGCCCGTCCATGCGTACGGCGCTGCGGCGCGTGCGAATGATACGCCTGGCCGACACTGGGCGCTGCCCAAGAACCGTAGCCCGCCCCTCCGGCCCTTCGCACAGCGTCTGCATTTTCGGGACTTCCGTGTGTGGATGGCGCGTTAATGCGGCAACCTCATCGATAATGGGCCAAGGATGGTGCGCCGGACTAAGGGCGTTGGGTCGGCCCAAGGGCGCCGTTTCTCGCAGCCGCGCCAGCAATTCACCCGGTAGCCCAAAGACAACAGTGTCCGAGTCACCGAGCGCGTTATCTGGGAAGATCGCGAGCAGGCAGTCGGCCTGTTCGGTCTCCGGCCCTTTTTGGGAACGCAGACCAAGCAAGCTCTCAAGGTCTTCATCGCCTACGTTTTCGACCAGTCGACCCTTCCAACCCAGGGTAGCGGCGCCAAATATGATTGCAGCGACGGCATGGCCGACATCGTGGTGGCAGTACCGGAATGCGCGCTCGCCGTACTTCCAAGCTTCCCGCCAGTAAATGGAGCTCAATGCGATCAGAACGGCTCCCGATGGCAGTTGAGCAGCGACAGTTTGCCACTCGGACTCTGTCAGAACATATCGGCGTTCAAGCGCATGGTTGAAAACACCATAGTGAAACACGCCTGGCTCGCGAAACAGCCCGGTCACGGGACCGCAAACCAAATAGGCTTCTGTGGGGTGCAAGTCTCCGCTTGAGGGGTTCACCCGCAAGGACCAGGGCGGAGTACCCTGTGCGTGTTTCCACGCCGAGATGGCGAGGCTGTCGTAAAACAAACGGGATAGCGTCTCGGGATCGAGGGGGGCGGCGGGAATAGCCCCAGCCTCGAACAACTCGTCGTAATACGGTCTCTTGCTAACGCGAGGGTGCATCAATGGGATGAGAGGCGCGCCTTCGTATCGCCGAAACGGTATCGGCTGCTGTGCCCAGTCCAGATAGCCGAGAGAACGTGCATAGCGATGGATGTGGTGTTTAGTGCGTTGGTGATAAGCCAATACGCGCTGAACGGCACTCGACACGTCGGTCATCTGTAAGCTTGGAATGAGTGCTTGACCCACGCGGCATTTGCGTGGGATCCACAGCGCCCGATAGGCCTGTGGTCTTTCACGGCAATGGGGTGAACGTTCCTATAGACTGCCCCATTTGAATGCACTCCCCGGATGCCAGCGTGCCGGACCAGCGAACAACTCCTTGCGTAAACAGCAGGATCACGGTCGACCCCATGTTAAACCGCCCGACTTCCGCACCTTTGTCCAAATGCACGGCGTCCCCTTCATAATGCCAACGTCGGGGTGTGCGCGCACGGGTGGGCGTGACCGCCCCGTGCCAGATCGTGTCCATGGACCCGACAAAGATCGCGCCGATCATGATCAGCGCCATCAAGCCCACATCCGTATCAAACACGCTCGCAATGCGCTCGTTTCGCGCAAACAGACGATTGACGACACGCACCGATCGTGGGTTAACCGCAAACAAGCGGCCAGGTATGTAGACCATCTCGCGCAGCCGACCGGCGACGGGCATGTGAACACGATGATATTCCCTCGGGGAAAGATATAAGGTGGTGAAGCTCCCGCCGCGAAAGTGTTTCGCCAGCTCGGGATCGCCCCCCAGGAGTTGCAAGGTTGTGAAACGCTTACCTTTGGCTTGCGTAATACCGTCGCCCTGGATGTCACCGATTTCGCTGACCCAGCCATCGACCGGGGCTATCACCGAGCCTGGGTTCCGAGCCAGGGTACGGGCTCCAGGCCGCAGCTCGCGGGTGAAAAAGCTGTTGAAATCCGGATAGCTGTCCCGCTCTGGCTCCTTGGCGATCGACATGTCGACGCCGTAAAAGCGCGTGAACCACCCGATTAGCGTACTTTTCCACCAACGCAGCTTGCAGCGCGTAGCCTTGTGCATCAAGCGGGACAACACGTGCTGGGGGATCGC
>JBOHHR010000313.1:0-2218 GCA_050725475.1 Gammaproteobacteria bacterium
AAAGGGATTCACGACCCTAAAACCCTCCGCGTTCACGGCCGTCGCTGCGGACAAGGTCCAGGACGTGCATCAGGCCGTCGCAGACAAGGGCAAGATCGGCCAGCTCGTCTTTGGCGGGTTCAACCGGTGTCTCTATCCTTTCCAAAAATTTCAGTCCGACGCCGAGCGCAAGATGGCGATCATCCTGGAACGGGAAGCGCTGAAGTGGTTCAAGCCCGCCAAGGGCCAGTTCCAGCTCTTCTATAAATTGGGCGCCAAGCAGAACGAGTACCAACCGGACTTTATCGCGGAGACAAAGGACGAGATCTTCATGCTGGAACCCAAAGCCAAGAACGAACTGACCAGCGATGAGGTTTTGGCGAAGAAGGCCGCTGCCCTGCGCTGGTGTGAACTTGCAACTGCGCACAGCAAAGAGAGTGGCGGCAAGCCGTGGGAGTACCTGCTGATTCCGCATGACGTGATTGCAGACAACATGAGCCTGCAGGCGCTTAAGAACCACAGCGCCTAGACGTTCACCGACATGGCCAAGCCCCGCATTCCGACCGCCTGCTCATTCTGACAAAGACGTATCCGGCGCCAAGCACCAAGCACCCGGAAATCAGTTGGGTCGCGGCGGTGAATGGCGACGGCAAGTTCCGCCGTTTGTATCCCGTTCCATTCCGGCTCTTGGAAGGCGATCAGAAGTTCAAGAAATGGGAGAATGGGAGTGGATTGATGCCAAGGTTCAGCGGGCTAACGATCACCAGCGCCCAGAGAGCCACCGCATCTTCGTAGACACCATCGAGCGCAAGGATCAGGTCCTCGGCACCCAGAACAACTGAGAGGAACGACGCCGATGGATCGAACCGCACGTTTAGACGGACTCGGACGCCATCGAAGAGCGACGCGGCATGACCGGCGAGACGTTGGCGTATCTGCGCCCAGCTCGGCTGCTAGGTCTCGACATTTCGGAGGCGCGCGAGGCCGATTGGACGGCAGAGGAACTGGACCTGCCCCTATATATGGGTTGGGTTCGGACCTGTGACAAGTGGCGCCACTACACCTTGTGGTCAGTCCACTCAAGTGAATAGCCCTCAGTTTTCAATGCCCGCTTGAGGTTTTCCAGGTTCTGGCGCATGAGGCTGAGGAAATCCCCAGGCGCCGGGACATTGGCGCAGGGATCGAAAACGAGGCTCGAAACACCTAGCGCTTTGAGCTGGGTAACGGTAGCGGCAAGCGGTCGTTTTTCCCAGAGCAACCAGTTTGCCGGATGTTCCTGTAACAGACGCTTCAGCTCGGCCCATTGTTCCTCGCTGGGGGGGGCATCGGGCTCCCAATGCAGGCTCCTTAGGTTCAAGCCGTAACCCTGGGCCAAATATTGGTAAACGGGATGAGACGCGATCAGCGGCTTTTGCGGATCTTGTGCCACGATTTCCCTCATCTGTCGATCCAACGCCGCTAAATCCTGCTTTAGGGCGCCATAATTTTCTGCCATACTCTGAGCGAGCTCGGGATGCAGGCGACGCAACGCTTCTGCCACGACCTCTGCTTGCCGCTCCGCGAGCTTAAAATCCAGCCAGGTGGTGACCGCCGTTCCTCCGTGGGTGTGCTCGCCGCCTGGGCCATGGGTGTGGCTGAACGCTATCGCTAGCTTGATGTACTGGGACCTAAACCCGGAAGAGGTATCGACTAACTTCAGTTGTGGCAGCGATACCTGATCGATCCATTTCTCGTAACCCGCGCCATTCAACAGGATGAGTTCGGCTTGCTGATAGCCTTGGACGGCTTCAAGGTCCGGCACCCAGAACGCCGGGTCGACGTTCTTTGGAGCAGGAAATACGACTCTGGCGTGCGCCCCCGCGATGCGCTCGGCGAAATACTTAAGCGGGTAGTTGGTGACATAAACCGAGGGGATCGCACCCTCTATCCCGGCGGCCTGCCCACATAAGACAAAAGCGATGAGGCCGATGAAACTCAAACGCAAGGCATAGAAAACAATAGACATAGACATTCCAAGGCACCCCCCATTCAACGAACAATAAGCCATCGCGCCAGATCACCCGCATAAGGGTCGAGCGAACGTATCAGAGCGAGGCACAGCAACGTGCTTATCAAAGCGATGATCACTACCTCCGCGGCCATGAGCCGGATCACGGTCAGCCGGCTGCCCCCCAGCATGACTACTGTATGCATCTCCCGCTGGCGCAGTCTCAAGGACAGGGTCAGCACCAGTGCAATG
>JBOHHR010000314.1:0-8022 GCA_050725475.1 Gammaproteobacteria bacterium
TTCCCAGACAGCAGGCACACAGGGGCTCCCGGGGGGAGGATCCTATCCGCCGTTCCTGTCTGCGGCCGATGCTGGCGCTCACCCCTTGGTGGCCGGTGGTGCTCGGCTTGCAATTCTGGTCGGAAGTGTTCGCAGCCCGTGCTGCCGCGCTGGAGCGGTCGCAGGAGGGGGACGCCGCACCCGCGAAGGTGGTGCCGATGGCCGCATTCACGGCTCGCCGCGTCTCATGATCTCCGCTTCCACAATCGATCTTGATCAGCAACGGGCGCGGGGCTGCCCGGTGTGCATCGTGGACGATGAGCCCGGGGTGCGCGAACTGCTGTGCGCGCTGTGCGAATCTGCGGGTCTGGCGGCCGAGGCCTATGACTGTGCCGAGTCCTTCCTGAACGCGTACGCCTATGAGCCGATCAAGGCCCGCTGCCTGGTGCTTGACTGTAATCTACCGGGGATGAGCGGTCTCGACCTTCTGAACAAGCTCAACGCGCAAGGGGTCTGCCTTCCGGTGCTCCTGATCAGCGGTGTGGCCGACACCGCGGTGGTGGTCGAGGCGCTGAAGCTGGGGATCGCGGGTTTTTATCGCAAACCCTTCGAAACGCAGGCACTCCTGGACCGCATCCTCGCGTTCGTTGGGCGCAATCGAGCGGCCGGCGGCAAGCCCGGCACTCGCAAGCGCGATTACCGGTCCGGTTTCCAGCCACTTTCTTAACCATCAGTCACGGGTTATAACGCTCAGCCTGGCGGACCATCCAAGATCCGGCGTACGGCGCGGGCCAGGTCTTCGCGCCGGTAGGGCTTCATTAAAAGCCGCTCACCCTCATCGAGTTTACCCACACGGGTGTTCCTGGGATAGCCCGAGGTGTAAAGCACCCCGACAGCAGGCTGGCGCTTTCTGGCTTCAAACGCGAGCGCGTGCCCGTCCATAGTCCCCGGCAGGACCAGATCGACAAACAGCAGATCAACCGCCTCACCGCCATCGAGGAGGGCCAGGGCCGCTTGCGCCTCGGCGGCCTCCAGCACCCGGTAGCCCAGCTCGCTCAAGTACGTGAGCGCGAGCGCCCGGACATCGGCATCGTCCTCGACCACCAGGATGGCCTCTAGGCCCCGCAAGTCTTCCAGGGGCGAGGGAGGCTCCGCAGCGGCGGAGGCCAGCGCACCCTTGGCCCGCGGCAGGTACAGCGTGACGGTGGCGCCCTGCCCGAGCTGGCTGTCGATCTGCACGTGCCCGCCCGACTGCTTGGCAAAGCCATAGACCATGGGAAGGCCCAGGCCGCTGCCCCTGCCGGTCGTCTTGGTGGTGAAGAACGGCTCGAAGGCATGGCTTTTCGCCTCCTCCGACATCCCTGCGCCGGTATCGCTGACGGCAAGCAGCACGTACTCGCCCGGGTTGAGCCCGGCCTCCAGCTCCGTGGCGTCCTGGCCCAAGGCGCAATTAGCGCTCTCGATACCGAGGTTGCCGCCTTGGGGCATGGCGTCGCGGGCGTTGAGGACGAGGTTGAGCAGCGCCGCCTCGACCTGCGCCGGATCGGCCAGCGCCGGCCATAGATCCGGGCCCGGCTCCAGCGTGATCTCGATGGGATCCCCCAGGGTCTGGCGCAGGACCGGCATCATCCCTGCCACCAGCCCATTCACATCGACCGTCTGCGGCTGCAAGACCTGCCGGCGGGCGAAAGCTAGGAGCCCGCGCACCAGCCCCGCTCCGTGTCCGGCCGCGCGCGCCGCCGCATCCAGCAGCGTACGCCCGGACGCATCATCCGTAAGCCGCGCCTCGAGCAGCTGCAGATTACCGCCGATGACCGTGAGGAGGTCGTTGAAATCGTGTGCGATCCCGCCCGTCAGTTGCCCTATGGCCTCCATCTTCTGGGCCTGGGCCAGGGCCTCCTGGGCGCGGACCAGATCGTCGATATCGGAAGACACGCCAAACCACTTAATCACCGGCCCACTCGCGTCGCGGATCGGGCGGCCGCGGGTGAGATGCCAGCGGTAGGCGCCGGCGGTGCTGCGCAGGCGGTATTTGATCTCGTAGGGTTGCTCTGTTGCGAGCGCTTGCTGCCAGCGGGGTTTTCCCCGCTCCCAGTCCTCGCGGTGCAAGGACTGCATCCAGCCGAAGCCGTCCGCCGACCCGGGCGGAAGCCCCGTGAGCTCATAGAACCTCGGATTGGTGTAGTCACTGAAGCCGTCGGGCCGGTGGGTGAAGATGATGTCCGGCACCGTCTCGGCCAGGGTGCGGAACCGCTCCTCACTCTCGCGCAGCGCCTGCTCGCTGCGCTTGAGTTCGGTGATGTCGGTGTAGATCACCACCACGCCCTCGATGCGGTCTTCGTGGGTGCGATAGGGCAGCACCCGCTGGATGTACCATTCGCCTTCCACCGTCCGCACCTCGCGCTCGAGCGGGGTGAGGGTATCCAACACCTTCTGCGCGTCGACCAACAGCGTGCCATCGGAACACTGGTTGGCGATATCGGCCACCGGCCGATTAATGTCCGAGGGGATGAGCTTGAACAAGCGGGTGGAGGCGGGCGTGTAGCGTTTGATGCGGAATTCCCGGTTGAAAAACAGGGTCGCCATGTGGGTGCTCGAGAGCAGGTTATCGAGGTCGTTGTTGGTGCGTTCGAGATCGGCGACCTTCTCTTCGAGCTGGGCGTTGACCGTGGTCAGCTCTTCATTGAGGGACTGCAACTCCTCCTTCGAGGTCTCCAGCTCCTCGTTGGTGGACTGTAGCTCCTCGTTCATCGACATGGCCTCTTCGTTGGAGACCTTCAGCTCTTCGTTGGCGCTCTCCAGATCCGCGACCACGCTTTCCAGCTCTTTTTTGACGCTGGCGAGATCATCTTCGAGGTGGCGCACCGCGGCCGACTCCTCGATGGCGCGGGGGGTAGGCTGGGGCGCGGGTGGCGGTCCGGGCGGGGCCGCAAAGGTCACCAGCCATAGCCCCACGCCCTGGTTCTGGTCCTGCACCGGTGTCACCGTCACCTCTACCGCGAGGGTGGTGCCGCCCCGTTTGACCTGGGCCACCACCACCGCCGGCTGTTCCTCCCGCATGGCCTGATGCAGGGCGGCGCGCAGCTTGAGGCGCAAGCCCTCGCGGGCCATGGCCAGGAGCTCGTCGGTCGGTTCCCCGGCCGGGTGCACCAGGTAATCGTCGGTCTGGCCATGGAAATAGAGGGTCTGGCAGTCCCGGTTGACCAGCAGGGCGGCCGGCGCATAGCGCGCGAGCAAGAGGGCTCGGATCAACTCCCCATGGTTCGCAGTCTGGGCTGGGCCTGGGCGCGGCCCGCCTCGGCGCGTCCCGAGTGTGACCTCTGGCATCAGCGGAAAATCCACCGGCGCGTGCCGCACCGGCCCGATGCGCCGGTAAACCCGCCACTTCTTCGAAAGAGGCTCGAACAGGCTCAGTTGCGGGCCAACGGTCTCGGACTTACCCAGGAATAGGTAGCCGTTCTGGTTGAGGGCGAAATGGAACAGCGCGATCAGCTTCTGCTGCAACTCGGGCTCGAGATAGATGAGCAGATTGCGGCAGATGATGAGGTCCAGGCGCGAGAAGGGAGCATCGGTGATCAGGTTCTGCGATGCAAACACCACCGCTTCGCGCAACTCTTTCTTGACCCGGTAGGCACTGTCGGCCCTAGCGAAGAACCGGCTAAGCCGCTCCGGCACGACCGACGAGGCCATCCCCTCGGGGTAGATCCCCGCGCGCGCGATCTCCAGCGCATGGCTATCGATGTCGGTCGCGAACATCTGGAGCTTGCCAGTGCGCTCGCTGCTCGCCACCCGCTCGAGGAGGCACATGCCGATGGAGTACGCCTCCTCACCGGTGGCGCAACCGGCGAGCCACACCCGGATGCGCGCCTCGGGGTGTTTCGCCGCCACGAGCTGGGGGATCACCTCCGCTTCCAGGACCGCCCAGGCCTCGGGCTCGCGGAAGAATTCGGTCACCCCGATCAAGAGGTCCTTGGCCAGGGCCTTCAGCTCCGCAGGGGTTTCGCGCAGATGCCGGGCGTAGTCGCCGATCGCGGCGATGCGATTAAGCCCCATGCGCCGCTGGATTCGGCGCAGCAACATGGCCTTCTTGTAATAGCGAAAGTCCTTTCCTTCCCGAGTGCTGAGCAAGGCCAGGATGGTTTGCAGAGGGTCGTGGCGCTTGCCGGCGGGAACCGCAATGGGACCGCCGCGGAGATGGGCATGCTCGACGTAGTCCAGCAGCGCCCTAGGCATCTGTTCCACGGGCAAGACGTAATCCACGAGCCCGGTGGCGATGGCGCTGCGCGGCATCCCGTCGTGCTCCGCGGTGTCCGGGCTTTGGACCATCACCAGGCCACCCTCCGCCTTGATCGCCTTGAGCCCCAGGGTTCCGTCGCTGCCGGTGCCCGAGAGGATGATGCAGATGGCCCGCTCCTGCTGGTACTCGGCGAGGCTGCGCAAGAAGCCGTCGATGGGCCTGGGTATGCCGGGACGGGCCACCGCCGCCCCGAGATGCAGTAGGGCCCCCTTGATGGTCAGGGACGCATTGGGCGGGATGATATGGACGTGCTCGGCCTGCACCAGCGCCCCATCGTGCGCCTGCGCCACCTCCATGGGGGTATGCCGGCGCAGCAACTCGGGCAAGTGGCTTACATGCGTGGGATCGAGATGCGCGATCACCACGAAGCCGATGCCGCCTGGGGCCGGCATGGCGCTGAAGAACTTTTTCAAGGCCTCGAGCCCCCCCGCCGAGGCGCCGATTGCGACTATCGGGAAGTCTCTTAGAGGGGCTTCGCCAACCTCATCCGTATTGGCAGGGATCTCCGCCGGGCGAGTCGCAAGGGTATCTCCGCTAGACTCCGATCCATCGGCCGACTGCTTTTTTCCGCGTCGGTTTGCCATACCCGGATCGATCCCTCTACATTCAAGGAGTCACAACGCGACGCCGTCAGCACAAAACACGCTTGGTGCTGGCCTTCATCGTCACACGCTGGGACGGGATGCTTTTTTTCGAGTGGCCATGTCAAAGGCCCACCGAAGTCCGAGCCACCAAGGACAAGCGCAACGCTGACCCGCAACTATGCCTTCAGCGGCGACAGCGCGGCGCTCGGACCGTTCAGCTACCATCACCGGCCCATCACCTCGTGACCCAACCGGTGGCCCACTACGGGCTCAGGCAGCGGCGGCTTTCTTGGCCTTGGGCGCTGCTCGGGCAGGCAGCTCAGCGTCCTCCTCCTTTGCGGCGGGGGCCGGTGTCCAGTAGCCGTTGAAAACGTCGAACGCGCTCATCGCCTCTGTCCCCGCTTCCGTGAAGGATGCGAGCGCAGCACCGGAGCGGTTCGCAAACTTCTTGGTAAACTCCCTGGCGAGGCTCGACTGGGCCGGGAGGAGCTCCGGCAGCCCCTTGCCATTCGACCAGAGCTCGAATTCCCGCTCGCCGAATTCCCCGCATAATTGCAAGAACTCAAGCTGGTGCACGCTACATTTCTTCCAGAAACGCGTGTTGATCTGTCCGTAATGCTGCATGGCCGCGTAGGCCTTGGAATAGAAGTCATTGATTTGCTGAAGATTGGTCTCTTCCATGGTTGCTCCTTACCTAATGTGTGGTTGTCATGTGGTCGATTATCAGCCCGGTCGATCGCCGCGCCATCTGCCGACGAGGACAAGGAAATGGGGCTTCGGTGCCGGCGCGGGCGGATCAGTCCGCGATGCCCCGCCGGCGATCCGCCCATAAACCGCGGTTCCCTCCCCCGGTTCATTTGTTCTGAGTCTACAGGTTTTGTGCAGTGTGTCAAAACATTTCAGTCCGTCCCGGGCAACGCGACTGACCCACCGAACACTATTTTTCATGTCGCGCGTCGAGTTTCCGAGCCAGCCGAAATTACGCCTGAGCGTTGCTATCTGGCAGATCGGCACTGACACGCCGGACTATGCCGCTCTGGCCCTAAGCGGGGAAGGCGCTCGCCGGTCCGGTGGGCGCTGGAATCGTGCCGGTACGCCGCTTGTGTATGCGTCTGGCTCGATCGCTCTGGCCTGCCTTGAGACCTTGGCGCAGTTAGCCGTCGGTGACCTATACCCCTCAATCGCTACCTGGTTAAGATTGAGGCACCGGATGCGGTCTGGAACGCTGAGGCGCCACCCAACGTGTCGCTTCCTGTACCTTCGCGGCTACAACACCTTCGCCAGCGTCGCCATCGCCATCGATCACGTTTTCGGAACAGTTACACCCGTTTGCCCCTGGTACTTGCCGCCGCGGTCCTTGTACGACGTCTCGCAGATCTCATCGGCCTCTATGAACACCACCTGGGCCACCCCTTCGTCGGCATAGATCTTGGCCGGCAACGGCGTGGTGTTGGAAAACTCCAGAGTCACGTGGCCTTCCCACTCCGGCTCGAGCGGAGTCACGTTAACGATGATCCCACAGCGAGCGTAGGTCGACTTGCCCAGGCAGATGGTTAATACATTGCGTGGAATACGTAAATATTCCACGGTGCGGGCCAGGGCGAACGAGTTGGGTGGGATGATGCACACATCGGACTTAATGTCGACAAAGCTGCGGGCATCGAAGGCTTTCGGATCCACGATGGTGGAGTTGATGTTGGTGAACACCTTAAACTCGTCGGCACAGCGTAAGTCGTAGCCGTAACTGGAGGTGCCGTAGGAGATCAGGCGCTGGTCTCCTTGGCTTCGGATCTGCTTCGGCTCAAACGGATCGATCATCCCCATCGCCTCGACCATGCGGCGGATCCATTTGTCCGATTTAACGGGCATTTTCGCGGGTCCGGTGAGCCTTGCTTGTTGCCGATGGCCACCCAGCCGACTACGTGTTCTCGATCACGATCTTGGGCATTCTTGCCGAATAATCCTTCGCCCGCAGCGAGAGTTTTGCGGCAACTTTTCTGGCGATCTCGCGGTAGATTCGAGCCAGCTCTGATTCGGGATCCATGGCCACGGTAGGCTTGCCGTTGTCCACACCCTCTCGTATGCGGATGTCCAGAGGCAATGCTCCAAGCAAATCCACATCGTATTGCTGGGCCATGCCGGCCCCGCCGCCATGCCCGAAGATCGCCGCTTCGTGCCCGCACTGGGGACAGATATAGGTGCTCATGTTCTCCACGATCCCGAGCACGGCGACTTCCACCTTCTCAAACATCTTTAAGGCCTTACGCGCATCGAGCAGCGCGATATCCTGCGGGGTGGTGACGATCACCGCCCCGCTGACGGGGATCTTCTGGCACAAGGTAAGCTGAATATCGCCGGTGCCCGGAGGAAGGTCGACCACCAGATAATCAACCTCATGCCAACTGGTGTCGGTCAATAATTGCTGCAAGGCCGAGCTGACCATGGGCCCGCGCCAGACCATGGGTTGCTCTTCGTCGATCAGGTGGCCGATGGATATGGTCTGCACCCCATAACTGCGCTTGGGCTCCATGGTCTTTCCGTCCCGGGTTTCCGGTTTCCCATAGCACCCGAGCATCCGCGGCTGGCTGGGTCCGTAGATGTCGGCATCCAAGAGTGCCGCGCATGCCCCTTCGGCTTGCAAGGCCAGCGCGAGGTTCACGGCGGTCGTAGACTTTCCAACCCCGCCCTTGCCGGAGGCGACGGCGATGATATTCTTGACCTGGGGTAAAGGCGTTGTGCCTCGCTGCACCACATGGGCGATGATTTTGCTTTCGATCTGTACGTCTACAGGGGCGCCGCCAGCGCCCTCCCCTAGCGCATCTCGAAGAGTTGCCGCCAGCGCCTCCCGATAGCCTGCCGCCGGATACCCAAGCTCAATCGCTACAGAAACACCTTGATCGGTCACGGCTATGCTTTTAACCGCTTTCGCCGCCACCAGGTCAGTTCCCAAGTAGGGATCGACATAGGCCGCGATTGCGCGCTCGACCTGTTCTTTGCTTATAGCAGACATAGGCGCATTCTACCGCAAAAACTCAAACCGCTCTGCGCCGCCGTAGTTCCATGAGACAATGCCCCTCTCCTGCTAACTAGTAGTCCGTTCCGTTAATATCATAGTATTTATGAAAGAGTGGTTTCAGCCATCTTATAACGCCAGCGGAAGAT
>JBOHHR010000315.1:0-3471 GCA_050725475.1 Gammaproteobacteria bacterium
ATCCGTGATTGAGCGGCTGCCAGCTCGAGCGATGCTTGCAGCTCTGAGAGGGGACCGCGCACCGCCAGGCTACCCGTCACATCCGCCTTGAGCTTTGGGGCGAGCTTGCGGAGGTCTGCCGCGGCCAACTTATCGATCACCATCCTCGCCTCGACGTGAGGCGCCTTCAGGCCGCGAAGTGCGCCTGCAAAGCGCAGACGAGACAGCGGCGTGGAGAGGATCAGACGCTTGACCCGCGCGGTGGCAGGCGCGGTGCGGTCCTGGTAAACAAGCGATCCGGCATCGATTTGAGCCGGAGGCATCCCCGATGCCGCCAGCCGTGTCGCGAGCCGACTGACCTCGGCCGCGACGCCCGCGGGGCCGAGCACGGCATGGGCATCCAGCTCTGTATGCGTTAAACAATAACCTTGGCCATCCGGGAGTCGGAGATCGATACGGCGCGCGCGCAGCGCGATCTCATGGAGGGCCACCGTCAGCGGCAATCCTGCGCCTTCTTCGGCCTCTGGTTTTCTCGCAGACAGCGCCTCTACCAGGTTCCAATGACCTTGTGCATCTTGCTTAGCCCGCAGCACAACGCCGACCGCACGCAAAGAGTCGACCTCGAGGCGGCCCCTGAGCAAGGGCAATAGCCTGTAGCGCGCGGTGACGCGCGGCACGGCCAAGAGCACTTCCCCTTGGTATCGCACGCTGAGATCCGAAAAGACCAGCTTGCCCCATATCGACCCTTGCACCCTGCCGAGGCCGATCTGGCCCCGGATCCTCTGGTTTAAGGCGGCTACTACTTCATCGCGCAAGCGATCGCGAAATCCTTCGGTGCGTGAATACAGCACGAGCCCTACGATGACCAGCAGCAATACCGCGCTTGCGATCAACGCTGTCCGGGCGAGATGGGTCCTTGTCTTGGCCATATCAAAAGAACTGTCCGATGCTGAAATGCACCTGCCAAGCCGCATCCCCGGGGGGTGGATTGAAGGGGAAACCTAAGTCTAAACGCAATGGTCCAATTGGGGTCAGATAGGACACGCCAAAACCCGTAGAAAATTCCAGCTCATCGAACGGAAGCTCGTAGGCGCGTGTCGAGACCTGGCCAAAGTCGAGAAACACCGCTCCGCTGAGATCCCTCCACAGCGGGCGGCGCAATTCGATGGAACCCTCCACCAGGCTCAGGCCGCCAATGGGATCGTCTGCGCTACTCAGCGGTCCCAGTCGCCTGCGACCATAGCCGCGCACGCTCTTCTCGCCGCCTGCGAAGAAGCGCTCGAAGAGCGGGAAATCAGCGTCTGCGCCAAGACTGTCCGCGACCCCGATCTTGAGGCGACCGGCCAACACGGTGTCCCGCCCGACCTGCTGATACTTCTTTCCCTCGGCGCTGAGCTTAAAGAATCGAAAGTCCCCACTCCAGACCTCACCGGCCTGCTCGCCAACTAATGTCACGATGCCTCCTTTTCGGGGATTGAGCAGATCGTCCGTGGCGTTCCACACCACGCCCAGCGTGGGTCCTGACAAAACGCCTTTTTCTTTGAACCCACCGAGCGCCTGGATCGTCGCGTCAGCCACGTCGTCGAGCTGGTCATATTCCAACCGGTAGCCGATGAACCCGGAGAGCGCGGGAGAGAACCGATGCTCAAGACGCGGGCGCAAGCGCAAAAAATTAAGCAGAAAGGTCTCTTCATCCTCTTGCCCCAGGGCTAAGTTGATCGCCCCCAGTGTATGCGGGGTAAGGAAGTGCGGTTGGATGAAGTTTGCGTCCAGCTCGCGCGTGATAGCGGACCCCTTAAGATTGAAGGAGAGCTGGCGACCCCCGCCAAGCCAGTTGTGATGGGTCCACTGGACCTGGCCGCGAAACTCATCTTCTGTCCCATAGCCTGCACCGATGCGAACGCTACGCGGGGCTTGCTCCTCGACACGAACCCGCATGGGGACTATTCTGGCATCGTCCTTGGTCTCTTTGGGAGCCAACCGCACGGAGCTGAATAATCCCAGATTGACGATCTTTTCCCGAGAGAGCTTGATCGCCTCCAGAGAGAACCGATCCCCTCCTTTATAGGTAATCTCTCGCAAGATCAACTCCGGAGAAACACGCTCTGTTCCTTGTACCCGTGTCTCTCCGAATACCGCTCGCGGTCCGGGTTTGATGGCGTAATCCACCCATGCCTGTCGTTCTCTTGGATCGATTTTCGCCTTGCGCTGGGTCTTCACATGAGCGTAACCCCGATCCAGATAATAGGCCCGCAAGGCCGCTTCGCTTTGCTGATAGGCTTCTTCGGTAAAGACCTCACCTTCCTGCAAAGGCAGGTCCGGGATCCGAGCGGGAGCCTTGTCTCTAGGGATCGCGACGGTGATGTCTCGGACCTTGATCGGCTGGCCTTCCGCCACCTGAATGCATGCCGTGATCAGCACCTCGTCGTCGATCTCGAGGTTATAACCCACGCGTGTGCCGTAGTATCCGCGTTCTTCATAGAAGCGGCGCAGTCGTTGGATATCGGTCTGGAAGACGACCGAGTCAAATAGCGGCCGCTTGCGCCAAAACAGGTAAAAGGGACGGCTCTTGGTAAGGATCTCGATTCGAAGAGTGCGCGCGGAGAAGGCCTCATTGCCCGCGATCTGGACCTCTTTGACCCGATACTGGTTTGATGAGTCCAGGTCCTTGAGCGTGGCGCCCGGGAGGCACGTATGCCAGAAACACCCGACCATCAGCCAGAGCACGAATTTCTTCATGTGCGGATCGATGCGTCTCGCAGGCAGAAGATCGCAAAAGGAATCGAGAACGTGCAATCAGGAAAAAAGTGTAACCCATGTCCTCAGACTTTCTGTAACTATCTCTCCGGCGGCACTCCGGCTTCTTACCCCACCGCACTTGTGCCGGCCCTGTGCCGGCTTGTGAGAGTTACCGGCAGGGTTGTAACTCTTACCGATAGTATGCGCCCGGCACCGTTCCCAAGGCACTCGTGGCTAGAAATACAAATAGTTGCCATTTCAGGGTCTTGGGCAGACAACAGTCAGTCGGCGCCCGACTCTGTCTGTGTGGCATATGGGTTGCCCAGGCTAGAGCCAATGCCCGCCGGCGAGAATGGAAATGGGTTTGCTCATCGTGCCCAAGAGCCGGTCGTCATTCGGTGGCGCTGTCATGGATCGGTTTGCGAGATGAAAAAACCTGAATACGACCTTTGTGTACTCGGAGGCGGATCGGGCGGGCTGTTGGTCGCCTCCGGTGGCGCGAAGCTTGGAGCGAAGGTGGTGTTGGTCGAAAAACGCGCGCTCGTCGGGGACTGCCTGTATCATGGCTGTCTGCCGAGCAAAACGCTCCTTCATTCGGCCAAGGTCGCGCACAGGATGCGCGAGGCTCGGCGGTTTGGCCGCAATGAGGCTCTGGCCTGTAAGGCCGCGGTCCGGGCAGTGATGTCGTGTAATTTTTCTTCGACGGCATTCTGATAGGCTTCTTTGCTCATGTCGCGCTTTACATCTTCACCC
>JBOHHR010000316.1:0-4188 GCA_050725475.1 Gammaproteobacteria bacterium
ACACGCTGCTCACCGGCGAGAGCATCTTCCACGGATTTTTTCGCCTAAACCGTGGGCTGGGAATCGTGCTCTGGATCCTCATGAGCTTATCCTTTCTCTGGTTTGGGGCGTTTGCGGCGGCCGGCGGCACCGCCCTGGCAGCGCTGACCGATTTCCCGCAAGGCTTTAGCGTGCGGGGCCAAACCTTGTTCTGGGGCTATGCGTCTATCCTGCTGTATCTCAGCGCGATCCTTGGGAGCGGTGTGATCTATACGGTCATCGAACGCTTTATGAAGGCGATCGCGGTGCTAACCCTGGCGGGGCTTTTGTGGGCCTGCCTGCAACCTGAGGTGCTGGAGGCGACTCCTGTCTTTTTAGCAGGACTCTTGGGGCCCAATCAGCCCATGCCGCGACCTTGGGCCGAACAGGATGCGACAAAATTGCTGACAGCGATCACCTTCGCCGGCCTTGGGGGCTTTTGGATCCTGTGTTATTCCTATTGGCTACGTGATAAAGGCAGTGGTATGGCGATCCACGTCGGCCGCATCACGGGCCCGATCAAGGGCAAGTCAGAACCCGTTACTTGCGACGGTAGCTTGCCCGATGACGCCGAACAGAACCCGGCGCGCTGGCGTGCTTGGCAGCGCTATCTCGCAACGGATGTGGCGATCGGCGTCGGCGGCAATCTGCTCACCACGCTGATGACCTGCCTGCTCGCCTTCGTCTTGCTGTTCCCTAAGGGCCTGTTACCGCAGGACTATGAGCTGGCGGTGGTACAGAGCCGCTTTTTTGAGGTGAGCTGGGGCGAGTTTGGGAGAATGTTGTTTTTGATTGTGGCCGCGGCCTTTCTCACCGACACGTGGCTTGCGACGGTGGATGCGGTAAGCCGCATGCAAGCAGATATCGTGCACGTGCTTTTTGCACGCAGCCTCCGCTATGAGCTGCGCTATTGGTATTATTTGTTTCTGGGCCTGCTCACCGCGATCACCTCTTTTACCATGCTGCTGGAGGCCCCCGGGCCGCTTATCCTCACCAGCGCGGTGATCGGTTTTATCGGTACCGTCATCTTCCCAGCGGCCCTATACTTTTTAAACTACCGTTGCCTCGCACCGCAGCTACCACGCTGGGCCCGACCGGGTCGTTTGTCCTGCTGGGGTCTACTCCTGAGTTTCATCGTGTACCTGGCCCTGGCTTTGGCTTATCTGTGGGCGATTTTTTTAAGCTAGCCTATGGTGTCGGGAGAGACGGCTTTGGAGAGACCAAGCAGCCCCAAGCTTCGACCCTCTACTTCGAGGTCTTGACGCAATAGCCAAAGTAGTGATCCAGGATATGCGGGTAGATCAGTCGCCAATCGGGTTTTCCGTTTTTGCCGACCGGCCACCAACCCCGATCGTAGATCCACGTTTCGTGATAGTGCTGAGCGCACTCGGGTAAGGCCTCTGGCCGGTAAAAAACCCCTCGCTCTTGGGCGGAGATGGTTTTGGCCGAAAAGAAATCGCGCACCACTACGGGGTAGGCCTTGACGAGATCGGGCGTGTTTTCGCTATCGTTGAGCTTAAGGCTTGCCGCCCTTTGCTGAAAGGCGACGGCGCGGGCATCGAGGCGCGAGCTGGGTTCCGGCGAACCGCTGGAACCCCCGAGTTGGACACAGATCTCCATATTTCCGTCGGCGCAGGCGGCGATCAACACCGTGAAATCATCCGCACCTAAAGGCGCGTTTAGTGCCAGGCATACTAACAGCGCTTTTATCCACGTATTGCTCTGATTGGCGGGGATAAACCGCTTAAAGACCCCGCCTGGATGGTTCCTAGGGGCATAGCGGCGTAACTCGGTTTCTTCCAACCTTAGGAACGTCGTGCCGCATCATTGTTATCGGTTGTATTGTTACACAATGCCTGGGAGCTTGCTGCTTCGCAAGCCCCCGCCGCGTCAATTTTCCGCCACCATGCCCCCCTTTTTTGTCGGAAACATTAATGCCTCGATAGTGTAACTCGTTAGAAATTCGACTAAATCTTTGTGGCACGACAGTTGCCGAGCAGGCACCATCGGGAACATTTCCCGCTGCTTTTGTATTTTTTGTATTTTACAACCGCGGGTCCCCTGGATCCCGCAATGGAGGATGGTTATGTCACACACTTCGCATGTTGTCTTGTCGTTAACTCTGCTTGTGCTATCCGGCTGCGCCAGCTACGGTGCTTGGACCCCGACGGTTGATCCGTACGGGGACGCCAATGCTAACCGCATTACCGCAGACACGGCGGAATGCCAGCAACTCGCCAGACAGGCTTCCGGAGGCACCGCCAATGAGACTTTGAAAGGCACCGTCGTCGGCGGCTTGTTCGGCGCCGCGGCTGGCGCTGCGATCGGAGCCGCGGTTGGCGACCCCGCCGCCGGCGCTGCCTTAGGCGCGGCTACCGGAGGCATGGGGGGGGCGGCCCATAATGGCTACAACGCCGAGGATCAGTACAAACGCGCTTATAAGAACTGCTTGCGCAACAGGGGACACAACGTCGTTAACTGATCTCATTCGAGCTAGGCTGCCAGGGACGGCAGTCTCAGCTCCCTCTGTGCCTCCCCACGACGTGCTTCGCGTCGAAATTCGTCTTCACCGTTTCTCCTTCCCGCAAACACGTTAGCAATGGACGTGAAACCAAAAAACCTTGACTCTGAGGAGGAAACCCGTTTATAGAGACAGACTGAGCCCTTTGGCGGCCAACCACAATGACAGTCGCCTACGTAACGCATCAAGATTGCCTGCTGCACGAAATGGGCGTAGGGCATCCCGAGTCGCCGGCGAGGCTCTCCGCCATCCACGACCAACTCGCCGCCGATGGTCTGTTCCCGCGCATGCGTCTTGTGGAGGCGCCGTTTGCTACC
This sequence comes from Gammaproteobacteria bacterium, assembly GCA_050725475.1. Classification (GTDB taxonomy): domain Bacteria; phylum Pseudomonadota; class Gammaproteobacteria; order JBOHHR01; family JBOHHR01; genus JBOHHR01. Next base: position 2,857 of record JBOHHR010000316.1, read on the forward strand.
AAAGAACAGCTCTCCCGCGTCCATGATCGGGCTTACGTGGAGCGCATCATGCGGATTGCCCCCAAAGAAGGAGTGGTGCGCCTAGACCCGGACACGGTCATGAACCCTCACAGCCTTAATGCCGCCTTGCGGGCCGCGGGCGCCCTCGTTCACGCCGTCGACTTGGTGGCGCGAGGCGAGGTGACCGCCGCTTTTTGCGCCGTGCGACCTCCCGGGCACCATGCCGAGCGCTCCCAGGCCATGGGTTTTTGCTTTTTCAATAACGTAGCGGTCGGCACGGCTCATGCCTTGCGGATACGCGGGATATCGCGTGCGGCGATCGTGGATTTTGACGTGCATCACGGCAACGGCACCGAAGATATCTTCCGCGATGAGCCACGGGTCCTGTTTTGCTCTTCCTTTCAGCACCCGTTTTACCCGGGGAGCGGCGCCTATACCCGCAGCGATCACATCGTCAATATGCCGCTGCCCGCCGGCACCACCGGGGTGGAGTTCCGGGAGCACGTTGAGGCGCGTTGGCTGCCCGCATTGGATCGCTTTCGCCCGGAATTTGTGTTTATCTCGGCCGGTTTTGATGCCCACGCCGCCGATCCGCTCGCACAACTGCTGTTCACCGAGGAAGACTACACCTGGATCACGGAGCAGATGGTGGCCCTCGCCAAGCGGCACGCTCAAGGGCGGATCGTTTCCACCTTGGAGGGAGGCTACGATCTGCCCGCTTTAGGACGCAGTGCAGCGGCGCACATCGCGGCCTTGATGGGATAGCGCTCGCCTCACGGTATGGCGGCCTTTTCGTTGTCTATGTTCCCGTGCTGTTCACAAGCATGAAGATATTGTTCAAATTCCTCGCCTGGTCCTTGGGCCTGGTCGCCGTGTTGGTGGTCGCGGCAGTAATCGCGTTGCCTCTCGTAATTGACCCCAATGACCACAAAGGCCGTATTGTGCGACTCGTAGAAGCACAAACCGGACGTGAGCTCGCCCTGCAGGGCGACATCAAGCTTTCCGTGTTTCCATGGCTAGGGTTTGATCTGGGCGCTGCTTCCTTGGGCAATGCCCCGGGCTTTGGCGCCCAGCCGTTTGCCACCATAAAGCGGCTCAGAGTGGGCGTCGCCTTGCTGCCTCTGTTGCGCGAGAAGGTGGAAATGGGGACGGTTATCATCCATGACTTGTCGGTGAATCTGTTTCGCAACCAAAAAGGCGACTCCAATTGGGCCGATCTGGTTAGCGGAGACAAGTCGAAGGGAGGCGCCGGTTTGCGGCTTACGGCGCTGGCGCTTGGCGGCTTGGACATACGCAACGCGAGTGTGGTATGGGAAGACCAGTTGCAAGGCC
>JBOHHR010000317.1:0-4565 GCA_050725475.1 Gammaproteobacteria bacterium
AAACGACTCGATCTCCTCTTCGCGCTCGACCACCATGCGCAGGGCTGGGCTCTGCACCCGTCCCGCAGAAAGACCGCGTTGGATTTTCTTCCATAACAGGGGAGAAAGATTGAATCCCACCAAGTAATCGAGGGCGCGCCGAGCCTGCTGCGCGTTGACCAAGGCCATGGAAATCTCGCGCGTATTTCGCATCGCCTCCTCGATCGCTCGCTTTGTTATCTCGTGAAAAACCACTCGATAAATGGGCTTGCTATTAACCGCCCCGCGTTCCTTTAGCACCTCCGTGATATGCCACGATATCGCTTCGCCTTCGCGGTCGAGGTCGGTTGCCAAATACAAAGCCTCCGCCTTGCGCATCGCCTTTTCGATCGCATCGACATGGCGCACGTTCTTTTCGATCACCTGGTAGCGCATTTGAAACTCGTTCGCCGGATCAACAGCCCCATCCTTGGGCACCAGGTCGCGCACATGCCCGTAGGTGGCAAGCACATCAAAATCAGGGCCCAGATAACGCTTTATCGTGGTCGCTTTGGCGGCGGATTCGACAAGGAGCAGGTTTTTCGCCATCTTACTTTATTACGTCCGCATGACTCTTGGATACCGGCACCGGAGATACCGTTTGTTCAATGCAATATGCGCGTGCCGCCTTCCTCAGAAAAAAGATGGTCTAACCACATCACGGTCGTGTCCTGGCTTGGCTGATTGACCAAGACCATAAACACAATCCATTTCAACTGGGGCAGTTCCACTGTTTCTCCTTCAAGGGCCATCACGCGGTTTATTACCAGCTCACGGGTATGATGCTCAAGGACGCCCGATTGCTCCAACACCAGCATGAATCCCATGCCTTCGATTCCAAGCTTCTCTTGCTCCAAGGGCGTGTACAGCCGCAGGGAGTTTCGGTGATGGCGCGGCTCTAGCTCGGGCTCTTCAGAAAACGCCTGCAACCAATCAAAGGCTTTTTCAACCTGATGCTCGTCAAAGCCCACTTCCATCAACTGGGCTTGGAGAGCGCCCCGATCGAGGGGTAGGCCAGCCTCCTCATCGACACAATGGTCAAACAAAAATTGTAGGATTTCCAATACGGTTTGCTTCATCGCGCGTCCGCCTATCGCCGTCTTATGTATCTTCCCCCAGCTTCTGACCCGACATGGCCCTCAAGCTCTAAGGCTAACAGCATGGAAGAAACCGTACTCGCCGTCAATCCAGTGCGCTCAACCAGCCCATCCACGGTGACGGGATCAAAACCGATCACGTCCAGAAACGAGCGCCGCTGTTCGTCCAACTTATTCTCCTGCGGGGCGTTTTCTGGCGATTGCACACACGCCGCCACCAAAGGGCCTAGTTCTTCAAGGATATCCTCGACCGTCTCGACCAGTTTTGCCCCTTCGCGGATCAAAAGGTGGCAGCCCCGGACTAAGGGATCTTGGATTGATCCAGGCACGGCGAACACTTCTCGACCCTGTTCCATCGCCATATGAGCCGTGATCAGTGAACCGCTGTTACGCGTAGCCTGCACCACCAAGGTGCCCACGCTCAAACCACTGATGATGCGGTTGCGTTGGGGGAAGTTCTTCGCCTCTGGAGAAACTCCCGGTGCAAAGGGGGAAACCAGCACACCCTGACGTGCAATCATCCGGGCTAGCTCTTTGTGACGAGCGGGATACACTCTATCGAGCCCCGTAGCCGTCACGGCGACCGTGCTCGCCCCCGCATCCAAGGCGCCACGATGGCCAGCGGAATCGATCCCGATGGCAAGCCCACTGGTGACAGTGACCCCACGCTGCGCCATACATTTTGCGAAATTAAACGCCGTTTCCAGGCCCGAGGCGCTGGGATTACGACTGCCCACGACGGCAACTTGGATCGCTTGCAAACACGCAGGATCTCCAAGGACGAATAGAAAAAAAGGTGGATCGGCTATTTCACGCAACAGCTTGGGATAGGCCACATCATCGATGCACAGCAAATGCCTGCCCGGCGCATCCAACCAAGCGCGATCGCATTTCACAGCGTGCCAGTCCGGCGCCCGCAAGTAATCCACTGTGCTCTGCGCGAGCCCTGCGCTCAGAAGCTCACGCGAAGTGACATGGAAAACCGCTTCCGCCGTACCGAAGCGCTGCAACAATTGAGCGCAGCGGCGGTCTCCTAATCCCGGTGCGCGGCGCAGCGCCAATCGATAAGGGATATCGGATGCCAAAGCACTTGCCGCCATAACGCCTTATCATACCCAAATGCGATAAAGGCGAGGACCCCACCCGGGCTAATGCCCGAGAATTGCGCTTTTTTAGGGGTTGGTTACGGTATCGTAGATATGCGCCGGCCGCAGGCTACGCATCACCAGGGCAAAGCTCACACGGTCAAAGACACGGAATACCATAAGGTTCCCGACGTACTCAGGGGGTAGCTCAACCAGTTCGCCACTTCCCTGGTCCGTCGACCCGTATCCCGTCCTAATAGCGATAGCGTCGCGCACGATCTGGCCGGTTTGATAAATATTTAGCGCGTGCCCTGGCTCAAGGCCGTCTCGCAGTCCCAGGTTTAAAACCACCACATGATATTGACCGATCTGGGAGACGCCACCAAAAACCGAGAGAATGGTCCCCACGACCTCCCGAGCCGGAGCGTGAGGCACAAACTCCAGAAAAACCGTATCGGAATCCGCCAGCAGCCGATCACCGACCAGAACCTCGCGGTTAGACTGGGTAACCAGTGCAACCGCCGGATCGCTAAATTGCTTCACCACTACATCGGCGACGTGCAGCGCTTCGTAGCCCAGGATCTCTCCGGAAGCCGGGTCTACATAAGGCTCGCCGCGGCGAAAAACGGCATAACCCGGAGGCGCGGCATGCGCCAAACCACGCACGTAGACCACGTTACCGGCTCCCGCGACCAGGCGTTGATCTTGGCTAGAAACGATGTACGGGGCCTGCCCGTACTCCACTAAGCCCACCACCCGTGGGCGGCTGAGGAACGGTCTGACCGCATCCAGGGGCAGCGGGGCAATGGCCTGATCGTGGGCCACCTCCCTGAGTTGCGGCGAAAGCTTGCGCTCGCGGCCTTGTTGCACGGTCAAATAGGGCTTACCGCTAAAATAGCTCAAGGACAGAACATCCCCCGGATAAATGCGATTCGGATTTCGGATCTGAGGGTTGCCACGCCAAATCTCGGGCCAGGACCACGGGTTTTGCAAGAATGCGCCAGCGATGTCCCACAAAGTATCTCCGCGTTTTACCACATAGCTTTGCGGAGCATCCGAGCGCAGCCTGACCGCTTCCGCGTGACAGAAACCGACCACGCCTAAGGCCAAAGCGCACAACCATATCAATCGTTTCGTCATCGTCTTCGGTCCCTTATGTCGCTTACTTAAAGCCAGCCCGGAAAATCGAGCTGGCCGTGGTATCGGGTAGCATTCTTCCAATCATCCAAAGGATTGGCATTCCCAAAAAACGAGAACACCCCTTTTCACCTTCCCTGCTGGAAGTTTAGCAAAAATAAACGGGTTGACTAGGCCGCCGGAGATGGGGATCTCTCTTAGGCCGTTCTCATACGTTTGTTCTTAAGGCCGCCATAAACGTGCTGCAAGCCATCATGTCCTGGAAGCTGCGCACCAGCATCAATGGGTTCGTGCCCGATGCGGCATAGTCTAGTCAGTCTCTTTAGCGAGCTTAATCCCGGAGTGGGGCGGTAACCGGTTGCCTAGTCCGCAGCCCTGCCCCGGCACCCGGTAGCACTCCTCGCCCGTTGAGGTGTTGCGCTTTGTATCTTGGGAGAATCTCGCGGGATGACAAGTGAGGGTAGTTTTCTTTATCATGATGGTATAATTTGGTGTGAGGTGAAGCAGCTATGGACATAATGGATCGGATCAAACAGACGATCGAACAAAACCCTATCGTGCTCTTCATGAAAGGCACACCGCAAATGCCGCAGTGCGGATTTTCTATGCGTACTTCCGAAGCCCTGAAGGCCTGCGGCGCGGCATTTGCGCATGTAGACGTGCTGGCTGAGCCCGAGGTTCGCCAGACTCTCCCCCGTTATTCGAACTGGCCTACCTTCCCTCAAGTGTTCATCGACGGAGAGCTGATCGGGGGGTGCGATATCGTATTGGAGCTTTTCCAGAAAGGGGACTTGCAGAAAATGGTCAAGGCGGCCGGGGCGAAAGCGAACGCAACCTAGGATCGCCTTGAAAAATCAGTTGGCGCGTACCGGCAGGGAGCAGCGCTGGGCTTGGCAGCGTATGGCCACGTAGGCTTAGGGCTTTCGTCATCGCAGCGCCGGACGGGACGGGTGTGGCCAACACGTGACCTTGGGGCGACTCCTATCGTTGGTAGCAAGGGAAAGCGAGCGAGATCAGACTCAAATCATCCAACCACCGTCAAAGCGTTTTATTTAAGGCGTAGTCACTTGTGTAATGGGGCGATCACTACCAAAACGAGTCCTCCCTTCTAAGGGGTTGGTTTTCCACGCGCGATACCAGGCATTTTGGTCATTCCGTGCGTTAGCGACCGCTTCCGCGGTTTCCGATTTGACAAAGAAATCGATAATCGTGTTGTTCAGCTTTGGCC
>JBOHHR010000318.1:0-3210 GCA_050725475.1 Gammaproteobacteria bacterium
GCGGAAGACCAGGAGTCCATGACGCTCGTGCGCCTGGAAGTGTGTGACACGGGCGTGGGCATGGACGAGGAGACGAAGCGCCGCTGTCTGGAGCCATTTTTCACCACCAAGGGCGAACGCGGGACGGGCCTCGGACTGGCGATGGTCTATGGTATGGTGCAGCGCCATAGCGCGGAGATTGAAATTGAAAGCGAACCCGCCAAGGGCACCACCATGCGTCTCGTCTTCCCGCCGGCGGCTCCGGCCGCGGTATCGATGGTCCGTCCGCCGGCCCCGCCGCGGCCCACGCAGCCCCTGCGCATCCTCGTCGTGGACGATGACCCGCTGCTGATCAAATCGCTGCGGGACACGCTGGAAAGCGACGGCCATCACGTCACCACGGCCGACGGTGGGCAGGCGGGCATTGATGCATTTGTCGCCGCGCAACAGCAGCGCGAACCGTTCGCGGTGGTCATTACCGACTTGGGGATGCCGTTTGTGGACGGGCGCAAGGTCGCCGCCGCCGTCAAATCGGCCTCGCCGTCCACACCGGTTATCATGCTCACCGGTTGGGGCCAGCGCCTCATCACCGAGGACGAGATCCCAGCGCACGTGGATCGCGTGCTCAACAAGCCCCCGAGGTTGCTCCACCTGCGCACGGCGCTGGCCGGGGTGACGGCGGATAGCCCCGCGGCATGATCCCCATGGACGCCACCCCCCAACCGAGATTGCTGATCGTGGACGACGAAGCGACCCAGATGACGGCCCTGTGCGACACCCTGGAAGACCAGGGCTATGTCACCACGGGTTTTACCTCAGCCAAGGAAGCTTTGGCGGCGTTGCGCGGCCAAAGGTTCGACCTCGTGCTCACCGATTTAATGATGCCCGAAATGGACGGCATCACCCTGCTCCGAGCGGCGCTGGAAACGGACCCTAACCTCGTCGGCATTGTCATGACCGGTCATGGCAGCATTGACACGGCCGTCGAGGCGATGAAGGGGGGCGCCCTTGATTACATCCTCAAGCCCTTCAAATTGAGCGTCATCGTGCCCGTGCTCTCGCGCGCGCTGGCGGTGCGGCGGCTGCGCCAGTTGAACAAGCAACTCGAGGCCCAGGTTGAGCAGCGCACGGCGGAACTCACGGCGGCGAACCAGGAGCTGGAGGCCTTTTCCTATTCGGTCTCTCATGACTTGCGCGCGCCCTTGCGCCACATCCACGGCTTCTCGGATCTGCTCCGGCGACACTATGAAATCCGCCTCGATGAGCAGGGCCGGCGCTACCTCAGCAAGATTTCCGATGCCGCCCAGCAGATGGGCACGCTGATCGATGAGCTGCTCACCTTCTCGCGCATCGGGCGCGCGGAGTTGCAGCGCACACGGGTGGACTTGCGGGAACTGGTTGAGGAAGTCCGCGATCTCCTGCAACCGGAGATGGCCGGGCGGGAGATCGGCTGGGCCGTAGGCGAGCTTCCCGAGGTATCAGCGGATCGCCATCTCCTGCGCTTGGTGGTGCAGAACCTGATTTCCAATGCCCTGAAATACACCCGTCCGCGCCAGCGGGCGGAGATCACGATGAGCGCGGCCCGCGAGCGGGGTGAATGCGTCGTGTCTATCCGAGACAACGGGGTAGGCTTTGACATGAAGTATGCCGAGCGGCTGTTTGGGGTGTTTCAACGCCTGCACAGCGAGTTCGAAGGCACGGGGATAGGGCTCGCCACGGTGCGGCGCATCCTCCTGCGCCACGGCGGGCGGGTTTGGGCCCAAGGGGCGGTCGATGAAGGCGCCTGCTTTTATTTCTCCTTGCCGGACGAGCTTCCGGTCCTAAGCGAATGACTCTCTAGCGTTTGGCCACGGTTTTCCCGTGGCCTTGGCACCCCGGCGCTGCAAACGCCGCTAAAGCTGCTATATTGGCTATAGGTAATTATCTGAGTGAAAAGGAAAAAGGCTGCGACGCTGGTTTACGGTGCTGCTACAAATGGATGAGCTTAAGACCATTTTGCTGGTGGACGACGACCCGAACGATGTGGAGCTTGCGCTGCAGGCGCTGGCCGAGCATAGGCTGGCCAATCAAATAGTCGTGGTCAACGACGGGGAACAAGCCCTGGATTTTCTATACCGGCGGGGCCGCTTCGAGGGGAGTGGTGGGACGCCGCCGGCGGTCGTGCTCCTGGACCTCAAGATGCCCAAGGTAGACGGTCTGGGGGTGCTGCGCATCATTAAAAGCGACCCGGTGCTGAAGGCCGTTCCGGTGGTCATGCTCACCTCCTCGCGTGAAGAACGCGATCTCATCGCGAGCTATGAGCTGGGTGTGAATGCCTACGTGGTCAAGCCGGTGAACTTTGCGCCGTTTATCGAAGCGATCAAACAATTGGGTCTCTTCTGGGCGGTCTTGAACGAATGCCCCCCAAAAATGGCGGGGCGGATGTGAAGGAAGTGAAGCCGATGCGGGTGCTCTGCCTCGAGGACAGCGCCGCAGACGCCGAGCTGGCGCAAGCGATCCTTAGGGAGGCGGGTTTAGAGTGCGTGGTCACCCGGGTGGAGAGTCGGGAGGCCTATCTCGCGGCGCTGGAAGCGGGCGGTTTCGACCTCATCGTCTCAGACAATGCCCTGCCCGGATACGATGGCCTGTCCGCCCTAGCCGCGGCCAAAGAGCGCCGCTCGGAAGTGCCGTTTATCTTTTTCTCGGGGAGCATGGACGAGGAGGTGGCTATAGAGTCGATGCGAAACGGCGCGACCGACTATGTGCTCAAGCACCGCCTCTCGCGGCTGGTGCCGGCGGTGCAGCGGGCGCTCAAAGAAGTAGAGTCTCGATCGATGCAGCACCGCACCGAGGAACGGTTGAATCGGATGGCGTTCTACGATGGCCTGACCAGCCTTCCCAACCGCACCTTGCTCGAGGATCGGCTGCGCACCGGGCTCGCCAGGACTCGGCGGGTGGGCAGAAGCCTGGCGGTGTTGGTTCTGGATCTGGATCGCTTCAAGGTGGTGAACGACTCGCTGGGGCATCCGGCCGGGGACCTGCTGTTGCGCGAGGTCGCCTATCGCCTTCCCAAGTGTCTGCGCGAAGGAGACACAACGGCGCGCTGGGGAGGGGATGAGTTCGTCATGGTGCTCTCGGATCTCTCGGAAGAGCGGCGGGCCGCGGGTGCGGCGGTGGCAATCGTGATCGAGAAGATCCAGCAAGCCCTCGCCGGGCCGGTGAGTTTTGATGGCGAGGAAGTTCCGATTTCCG
>JBOHHR010000319.1:0-4117 GCA_050725475.1 Gammaproteobacteria bacterium
GAAGGCCGCATCAATCCAGTGGTCCGTTTCTCCACCAATCGTTCGACCTCGATGCCATCGATCAGATCGATGGGGTCTAAGATGTTGCCCTTGGACTTCGACATCTTCTGCCCATCGGCATCGCGCACCAGGCCATGGATGTACACCTCCTTGAAGGGCACCTTCCCGGTGAACTTCAATCCGATCATGATCATGCGTGCGACCCAGAAGAAAATGATGTCGAAGCCGGTGACCAGCACGCTGGTGGGATAAAAGGCATTCAATTCTGCGCTTTGCTGCGGCCATCCTAAGGTCGAGAACGGCCACAGGGCAGAGGAGAACCAGGTGTCCAGCACATCCGGGTCCTGTTTAAGAGCTAAATCGTCAGGGAGGGTATGGCGGCTTCTCACTTCTTGCTCCGAGCGGCCGACGTACACTTTGCCCTCAGCATCGTACCAGGCGGGGATACGGTGGCCCCACCAGAGCTGGCGGCTGATACACCAGTCCTGGATGTTTCGCATCCACTCGAAATAGGTCTTGGACCAGTTCTCGGGGACGAAGCGAATGGCGCCCTCCTCCACCGCCCGGATCGCGGGTTGGGCCAAAGGTTCGACCCTAACGAACCACTGATCGGTGAGGTAGGGCTCGATCACCGCGTGTGAGCGATCACCGCGCGGCACCATCAAGCGGTGGTCCTCAACCTTTTCCAACAAGTCCTGCGCTTGCAGGTCTTGCACGATCCGCTTGCGCGCCTCTGAGCGATCCAACCCTCGATAGGCCGGCGGGCCGTTTTCATTGACCTTGGCATCGGGCGTGAAAACATTGAGCATGGGGAGATCATGCCGTAGTCCGATCTCATAGTCATTGAAATCGTGAGCCGGGGTTATCTTGAGGCAACCCGAGCCGAAGGCCGGGTCGACATGCTCATCGGCGATGACGGGGATCTTGCGCCGCGTCAAGGGTAACTCGACGAAAGCGCCGATCAATCCCTGGTAGCGCATATCCTGCGGGTGCACGGCAAGGGCCGTGTCTCCAAGCAGGGTTTCCGGACGTGTGGTGGCGACCACAACATGGCCCGCTCTATTCGCTAAAGGATAGCGGATATGCCACAACTGTCCCTGCTCTTCCTGCGAAACCACCTCGAGATCCGAGATCGCCGTGTGCAGTACGGGATCCCAGTTCACCAGGCGCTTGCCGCGGTAAACGAGACCCTCCTCGTAGAGGCGGCAAAACGCCTCAATCACCGCCCGCGATAAACCTTCATCCAGGGTAAACCGCTCCCGCGCCCAATCCATGGATGTCCCGAGCCGCCGCAGTTGTTCGGTGATGACCCCGCCGGACTGTTGCTTCCACGCCCATACGGCATCGACGAAGCGTTCCCTTCCGAGGTCCTGTCGGCTCTTGCCTTGTTCGGCCAGTTGTCGCTCTACGACCATCTGGGTGGCGATCCCGGCGTGATCGGTGCCGCACTGCCACAGGGTGTTGCAGCCACGCATGCGGTGGAAGCGGATGAGGATATCCATCAGGGTGTCCTGGAACGCGTGGCCCATGTGCAGGCTTCCGGTCACATTCGGAGGGGGCAGCATGATGCAATAGGGGCTCCCGCGGCCGGACGGGGTGAACAGCCCGGATCGCTCCCACCATGGGTACCATTTTTTCTCGATGGTATGCGGATCGTAGGTCTTGGCCATCTCCGGCTCGGAAACCGGTTTCTCCCTCACTGGCGCAGGGCGCTCTGCGCCAAGAGCCGCTTCAGAAGGCCGGGAGTCGGCTGCGCTTCCCAAGGATTCCAGCGTTGACTCCAGCTCTGATTTCATCTCACGGATCACCTGTTGTACGTCGTTCAAAATACGTTCATGCCCCGCCGCCACGATGGCCTTGACGTCCGCCAAGATGCGCTGACGCAGCGTTCCCTCGTGCGAACCGGTGGAATCCGGCAAGGGGCCCGCGGATGGCAGCAGCGACCCCTGTTTCACGACCTCGCGCAGCACGGGCACCGACTCGGCGTCCTTTCCTGCATCTTCGCTCGCGCTGTTATCCAGCGGCACGTCGACCCGCTGCTCGATCAACTCCTCCAGCCGTTCGATAGCCTTGTTTAGCGCCATGCCATCCCGGGCAGGGGGATCCTCACTCGCCTGATTCATCGTCCGATTGTATCTCGTGGGTGCTGGGACTGTAACCGCGCTCTTGGTAATAGCGGTAGCGGGCGCGCGCCTGTTGTCGCTGCTCTGCGCCGACCACTTCCAGCACGCGTTGAAAACGCGGGAAAAACTCGGGCGCGGGATCGGCCAGATTGATCAGGATCTGGTCAAACCCATGGGGCGGCTCTCCACACCCGACCAGGATCGGTGTCTCTGGCTGCGGATTATCATCAACCTGGGCATGCGGCAAAAAGCTGATGTCGCGAAAAGTCCAAAGCAGATCATCGATAGCCGCCGCCTGGAGATCGGAGCCGGTGTGAATATAAATCCGGTGCTTGCGCCGCCACGCTTTGGCGGCCAGCTTGCACACAAATCGATCGCCGGCGGTATCGTTCAAAATATAAAAGTCGATTTGGGTCATGCGCACATTTTCCCGGGTCAGGATCGCCGGAGCAGAAATTCCACCAGCAAAGGTACGGGGCGGCCGGTGGCGCCCTTGGTCTTGCCGCTATCCCAGGCTGTGCCGGCGATATCCAAATGGGCCCAGCGCAAGCTCTTGGTAAATCGAGACAGGAAGCAGGCGGCGGTAATGGTGCCCCCTTCTCTGCCGGCGACATTGGCCATGTCGGCGAAATTGCTATCCAACTGCTCTTGGTAATCCTCCCACAGCGGGAGCCGCCACACGCGGTCGCCGGAACGTTCTCCTGCCGCGAGCAGTTCGCCCGCGAGATCTTCGTCATTGGTCAGCAGCCCGCTCGCGTGCTTGCCGAGCGCGACCACACAGGCCCCGGTGAGCGTCGCCACATCGACCACCGCCGCCGGTCGGTAGCGCTGTGCGTAGGTCAAAGCATCGCAGAGGATAAGGCGTCCTTCGGCATCGGTGTTGAGCACCTCGATGGTCTGCCCCGAAAGGCTGGTCACGATATCGCCGGGTTTGTTCGCGTTGCCATCCGGCATGTTTTCACAGGTGGGGATGATTCCCACCACCGAGATCGGCAGCTTGAGGCTGGCGAGCGCCGCGAAAGCCCCCAACACGGAGGCCCCGCCACACATATCGAACTTCATTTCATCCATCTGAGCGGCCGGCTTTATGGAGATCCCGCCGGAATCGAAGGTTATCCCCTTGCCCACCAGCACCACGGGATCCTTGCGCCCCTTACCGGGGTTATACTCCAGCGTGATCAGTTTCGGAGCCTGGCGGCTGCCGCGCGCGACGGAAAGCAAAGCCCCCATGCCCAGCTTTTCCATCTCGGCTTGGTTTAAGACTTTGGTTTTTACCGAAGCATATTGTTTGCTCAGTTTTTTTGCTTGGTCGGCGAGATAGCTCGGGGTGCAGATGTTACCCGGCAGGTTGGCCAGATCTTTCGCTAATCCCATTCCTTCCGCGATCGCCCGAGCTTGTGTAAGCGCGCCTTTTTGCCGGCTAACGTCGTTTTTTTCGCTGGCCACGACGAGCTTCTTAAGTTTAGGGGCCACGGTATCGGCGTTGGTTTTGAGTCGGTTAAAGCGGTAAGCCCCGGCGGCAAACGCGGTCGCGATGCGCTTGAGCTTAGACCCGAGATCGAGCCCTTGTACTTCGAGATCCGTCAGATAAACCGCGACGTCCCTAGCCCCAGTGCGGGTCAAGACCGCGGCCGCCTCTTGCAACGCACGCTGAAATTGAGAGCTGCTCAGGGGCTGATCGCCTTTCCCGCAACCGAGCAGTAACACCCGCGCCGCGTTGGTACCGGCTACCCCGTGGAGGATCAGGGTCTCTCCGGGCTTTCCCTGCAGGTCTCCGCTCTTGAGGACTCGGGAAATCTGACCCCCGCTCACCGCATCCAGGCGCTCCGCCGCTGAGGATAAAGAGTTTCCTTCGAAGACAGCGACGACGATGCAATCGCTGCGTTGCTTTTGCGGTTCACTGTGTTTTACTTCAAAATCCATCGCCACTGCGTGAAAACGTTGGAGAAATGATACTCCTATCCCGCTTAACCAAGAGCGTCACTGATGCAAGC
>JBOHHR010000320.1:0-6115 GCA_050725475.1 Gammaproteobacteria bacterium
GTAGGATTTACCACAGCGGTCTTGAGCGCAGTCATGGCCTTGTCGAGCTCGGCGATTGACCAACCGAGCTTGCGCCACAAGCGAATGAAGCGGTGCATCTTGCCGAGTTCGGTATTCTTGTTGTCGATAGTGGGATTGGTTTCATCCCCCAGGTTCCCGCCTTCCAGGGTGCTGCCATCCAAATGAAGAATCCGCGTCACAGTCAGATCGCACGCGGAGTTCGGCGAATCCAGCACGATCAGCTTGCCCAGCTTGGGAACCAGGCGCGTAGCCCAATCCTTGAAATCGGCGACGTCATCAATGCCCGCTTGCTTCAAAACGTTTTCGTCCAAACCGGCAAAGTTCGTCTGCACCAGATGCGCGAGTGTGGCGTAACTGAACGGAACTTTCTCGAATATTTCCAAATCCTTGCTTTGCGGCAGATTCGGATTGATAAAGCGCGTCTTGAGCAACTCAACTAGATCCACATAGCTGATGCCCGTGCGCTGTAAGCCCGTGGGAACATGGCTCAAGCTTTCCTGCCACGAGGCAGTGCGCATGCCTGACTGATCCCACATGGCGCTGCCGTCGTAAAGCGTGAAGGCCATGCCTGAAATAGCTCGGTTCCTAAGTCCGACGAAATAAACGGGCACTTCCAAACGCACCCATTGCCCAGCGGGCGGCAGTGGTCCCATGCGCCGGCGACTCGGCGTGCCGTCTACGCCCCAAGGGATGCGATTCTCCCCCCAGTACGCGCGATGCTCCCACGCGCCATCATTCCATTGCAGCATGATTTCCTTTGGTGGATGGGCGGGATCGAGAAAAACGTAAGTAAACAGGGAATCATCGGCTCCGGCCTGCAACTTGTCGGTGGCACTTTCGAAGAAATGTTGGTGCACTCCAGCGACTAGCGCAGATTGATGGACTCTGGCGCCCGAAGGCGAGGGTGGACTCGCCGTGATCCAGGTCCAACTTTCGTTGTCCGATTTGGGTGTGGAGCCAGTGGGCAGGCTGTCTTTGAACCATACCTTTTCGTTGGAAGCGACGAACGTCTCATAGCCGTAAAATGGATAGATCTTCTGTACCTTCTGGACCGCAGCCGGATCCGGATCGAAGTTTTTGCTGGCGGTAATCAGACGATACTCTTCTTCTACGAGCTTCAGATACTCGGCGTGTATCGCGTGCTGGAGCGAGGCGGTTGTGTCGTCCGTGCGGAAGGTATACATCACCTCATGGCGGCTACTGCCAAGATGCTCGAAGTAAACGCGCGCTACTTCGATTGGCTGGTGATACGGCAGCGCGAACGGATAAACCGCATCCTTGAGCTTTAGGTACGCATCGGCCAGGAAGTTTTGCGGGTTGGCGCGCAGTGCTTCCGATGTGGTATCACCGGTGTCGTGCGCGGCATCTTTATCAAGCTTTTCGTGGGCGACGAAGTATTCGAGAACCTCGAGCACAAGATCCACGTACGGCATGGTGGTGTTCGTGTTTTCGCAAGTGAGCTTGATATGCTCGAGATCGGGCCGTCGACCTGAAACGGTTATTTGCCCGTTCTGATCACGCTTTCCCACCAAAACATCAAATGGCGTATGCCCTTTACTATTCTTGGGGGCTTTTCCCAGGAAATGCAGCAAATCCACGAAATACGCCGCCGGACTGTACATCGAGCGGCAATGCTGGCAGTCGCAAAGATCAATCGAGCCAAACAGTTCCGTGAGCGTCGGAAGCCGCTTGATCAACTCTTCTGTATTGGCGGTAGCGGTATCGGCAGTCATGGCGGCGGCGACACCCGGCGGCAGGCCGAGATCTCGGGGAGAGTTGTCGCTACGTGCCGTTGTCGTCGGAAGCGCCAGCGGCTCACCGATAGCACTCGGGTGCGCCTCGAAGATCGCTTGATAAAGCTGTACGTACGCATTCAGATTGGTGGCATGAATATGCTGCGCGCGCTGATAATCATGCTTGCCACTTGTGGACCGCCGAGCTGGTCTTGATAGCCATTCACGAACGCCGCATGGGGCACGTTCGCAATCGCATAAGCGGACTCGAGGCCAGTGCCGAGCAGGGCGGACAAGGTTTCTGCACTGGTGCTCAGTGCATACAGCCGTTGCGTGCGCTTGACGTGCGTGACCACCTGCGCGCGCTCTTCGATGGGAATGCCTTCGAAGACGTTGTCGGCGTCCTGCTCGATAAAATCATCGATTCGGGTGGAGCGGATATCGAAATTGCGGACGAGCAGTTGCGGGCTAATGGCATTAGTGAAGAATCTGGCCACCCCTTGTTTCGTTCCAGCGGCGCCGAAATGCGTCTCCGGCAATTTGGGCACAAGGTACGCGATGGTGTCGGTGGGAAAGGCCGCTTGCAAAATGCTGATCATGCCCGTCACATAGTTGCTCTTCTTTTCATCCGGCGTGGCGCCTGGCACCTCATTGGGAACGCCGACCGTTCGGCCATCCACCAGCATGTCGATGAGCTCTGTCCAGGCAGCGGTGTCTAGCTCCACCAGCTTCCGTGTGGACGAAGGCTGATACCGCTCCCGCAACGCTTGGATGAGCGGGACGTGATTCTGGGTCAATGCACCGAGCTGGAAGGTAAACTGGACGTTTCTCACCAATACCGCGTCCTGAAACTCGGGATGCTCGGGTAGCTTTTGCCAGAACTCTTCAATCGTGCCAACGTGGTTTACATACAGATTCAGCAGGCTGACGTGTTTCTCCGGCGGCAGGACGGACTGGTAGAGCAAATCACTGAGACTATGGCTCTCTGGTGCCGGTTTGGTTTGCAGTACATGGCGCACTAGCAGGCGCTGAAGGTTTTCTAGAACTTGGTCGAGGGACTGGCGGTCGGGGGCGGGAATGATGTTGTCATCAATCGCCTGTTGCAAAGCAGGGCGTTGCCTCTGGGGACCTTCCCGATACAGGGCCGGCAGGTCAAGCGGCAAGCCCTCACGGGCAAGGCCATAGAAGATGGCGGTAGGGATGTTGCTATCCTGAGTATGTGACCATTTCTGCAGCGTCGCTGCTGTCACGAAAAAGGCAAGCTTCTGCCGTTCAATACCGGTCTCGCCAGTGAGGAAGTCAATCTCGTCAGCCTTCAGGTCGGCGATCTTGTCGATGAACTCCGGGTCAGGGATCCCCTCGGGACGGACATTCTCCAGCAAGGGTGTGAGTTCCCGGATGATCTGGTCCACTTCCGAAGGTAGACCGGGTGCATTCACGCTAACGATGAGATCGACCGTCTCGACTTCGTTGGCATTGAAGATGACGGGGGATTCAGCGAGCAGAACGGGCTGCGGTGGAGGCCCTATCGGGAGTAGGATTTCTGGCGAAAATACGCGCACCTTCAGGTCCGCACTGCGTTTTTCGGCACGCTGGAACCGCTTGGCGGAATAGGTAATCTTGTACCGGCCGTCCTGGTCGGCAACCGCTTCGCCTAGCAACTCTTCGTTCCGAAGATCGATGTCTAGAGCCCGCACCGGTGCACCGGGTACGACGTTACCATCTTGCTGACGGATTTGGCCTTGTACGATGAAACGCGGCTGTGATGCATCCACCTCCGCATTGATCAGCTCTGCCGTGCGCTGATCCACGACGCCTCTGGCGAGGTGTTCGTTGGGGTATCGGCTCTGGAATTCCAGAACGATTTTCCGTGTCCCTGGACCGAATAACAGTCTCTCGATTTCGTCCCTCGGAATCTGAAAGCCGAGATGTATCAGCTCTCGGTGGAGAAGGGCAACATCTTCCCCTTGCGTTTCAATATGGAGATCTCGACCTTGAAGTTGCATGATGCTTTTCCTCTTTGAGCGCTGCCCCGAAACCTGATTCCGCGAGGGATGGATACCAGGTAAGTCTTTCATCCTCCGTAATCAGGATATCCGTATGACCATCGCCGGTGAGATCAACAAACTTTAGGTTGGGATCATTCCAGGCGACGTTGGGCAATGATTGGAACGCGATAAACTTTTCCCAGCGGTCATCCGCGGTGCGTTCATAGAAGCCTGGAGGCGATGCGTTAAATTGGACTAAGTCAAGCTGCCCGTCACCTGCGAGATCCAGCAATTGCTGCCGGCCACCGCTGAGATCCCCGAGAGAGGGTATCGAGGCCACGCGTTCTATGGGCCCGAAACTGCCGTCGCCACGATTGGGTTTATAAAACCAGGCGTCGGCTTGCTCGGTGAGAATTCCCGATAGTCCTTCGCCGTTCAGATCCACCCATTGATAGTGGGTGCCATCGAGACCGTAGGGGAGGTTTTCAAGACTTACGGGGTCGATAATACGTACCGTGGCGTCGACGATGGCTCGGGTATATTCAAATTCCAGCTTGGGGAGCGTCCTTTTCAGATAGTGTTCGCCGTTACGCTTGTAGCCGGTCTGTGTAACGGGCGCGATGAAAGAGGCAATCGGATGGCCTTTTTTCTGATCTTCGGGATTGTTGCGGATGTCGCGGTAGGAGAAATCAGTAGAACGTACCAAACAATCTGCGCCTACCTCCTGCTCCTCGGGGAAGTGGTGGAACATTAGCACGCGCTGGCATAAACGATACGTCCGCACCTCGAATCCAGCGCGGTAAGAAGAGAACGGATCATGGCGGCAAAGCCATTGACCTGTATCCTTCGGCGTCGGCTTGTCAGGATCATGCTCGCCGTAGTCGAAGACAACTTCAAAAAGCCAGTCCGTACGTTGCGTGAGGTCTTCGTTTCCCTGGCGTGGCGTCCGATTGCCGTACTTGATACGTTTCAGATAGCGTTGCGCAAAGACCGCACGGAGCAGACGGTTCTTTTCATGCACGGCAGAACGATCGACGTTGTGATCGTTCTCGGGTTTGTACTGATACAGAACCGCGTTGCCTTTGTCGTCGTCGCTCTCGTAGATCAACCAGCTAAAGACACGGGTGGAATCATTCGGATCGGTGATGCGGCTCTCTGGGCTCTTGCCGTAAAGGGTCGTGATGTTGTCTTTGGAGATGGAGCGCCAGTGGGTCTCGCCAGTTTGTTTATTCGTCCATCGCTCAATGCGGGCGAAGAGGCCCTCGATGCGGGGCCGGTAACGGCGAACCAAGAAACCACCCCGATTCTCCTCATCAATCGCGTGCCCATCGGATTTAAGCACAGGCACCAGGTCTTCAGCCCCTGATAGAATGAATACATCCGATTCACCGGCATCTTGGTACTTCGGCAATCCCTTGTCGGTTTTCCGGGTAATCGAGGGGATAGACAGGCTCCATCCGAAACCAAAGGGGCCATTGCCGGAGCCAGAATCATAAGAGAGGGAAAGTTGAGGACCGAAGCCGGAGCGACCGGGGCTGGTATAGATGGGCGCGGTTATAGAGGCCGTGCCGGTAACTGGGTTGGCGGCGAACTTTTCGCCAATCCCGCGGATCGCGCCCCCGCCTTTCGGCATCGAGATGGAAGGTGCACGGAACGGTGCGCGATTACCTTCCGCGGCTTGAGTTGATTTCTGGTTGCCCTGTTGCGGACGATCGAGCATTTACCCTTCCCGCGCGGATTTGCTTACCGCCTTTTCCCTAAAATGTGATAGGCACGCACCGAGACTGCTCAGGAACTGAGGACGACCATAGAACGACGGACGCCACACCTCATGATAAGTCCCTACCGATCTCGTCTCTTCATAGCACGGTGAACAAGGGATTGTCTGTGAAATATTCACATTTCGACCGCGTAAAGTCGAGGTGTTTGAAGCAGAGATCTATTGAATACTCGACCCCGGTAGACCGGCATGCACAGAAGGCGACGGACCCCAATAAGACGCCTACCTGCGTTTTGTCGACTCCTGCGCGTCGATAGGCATCGATATTCCCATCGTGCCTGGGATCATGCCGATGCATCATCACCCATTCGCAATTGGTGCGATTCTCCGAGGCGTGCGGGGCTGAGATCCCACGCTGGATCCTGTACCGCTTGCGTGATTTTGGTGATGACCGAACCGCCATTCGGGCTTTCGGGATAGACGTGACTACCGATCTGTGCCGACAGTTGCTCGATCGGGGGGCGCCGGGCCTGCATTTCTACACCATGAATCAAGCAGACGCGAGTCTCGCCATCTGGAACAATCTGGGCATCGAAAGCGCACGGCCCCGCAGCGAAGTCGCTTTGGCCCGCTGAGGCGTAGGAGCCCTCACG
>JBOHHR010000321.1:0-8494 GCA_050725475.1 Gammaproteobacteria bacterium
GTTTTCTTGTTTCGTGGTGAGATGCAGCCCCAAGTGTTGCGCAACCAACCAATCGCGAAACAGCGCCAGCTCACGTTGTACCAATTCACTGCCATAGACCAGCAGCTGGTCCGTTTGGGCTCGCACCTGCATCACAAGCAAAGCTGCTATGGCATCTCCATACAGCTGCTCGACGTTGTCCGCACATAGCTGGTGGAGGTAGAGGTGGGTGCCGAGATCGGTCAACAGCAGAAACCCCCGCTCGCGGTCGGCCGCCTCGATTCGGGGGACATTCAGGCCTGCTTGCCGCAAGCGCTGTGCGATGGTGAGGTATCGCCCGCAGTCCTCCTGTTGTGGGGGAGCGTCCATTACGATAAAGGTGCGTGCACCGCTTTGCATTTTTATTCGGAAGTAACGCCGGAAACTGGCATCGGTACAAGCCGGTTCGATGGCAAAGGGCCGCTGCCCAAGAACTTGGTGCAGCCATTGACTGATCTCCTGAAGGCGGGTATCCATGCGGAAGTTGTTAACTGGAGGGTCTCATGCAAGGATATCACGCACCCGAACTTTATCAGATCCTAGCAGCCAGTCGCTGTAAGCGGGTCTGAACGTGCAACTGGGTACAAGCACCGGTGTTTCTCCCAGCCTCATAGCAAGGGCGAAACGCGTACGTCTCGTGGTTTTCGATGTGGACGGCGTTTTGACCGACGGCCGGCTGTTTCTGAGCGACCAAGGACGGGAAAGCATTTGTTTCGACATTAAGGACGGGTTGGGTCTCGTCATGTTGCGCGACAGCGGCTTGGAATTGGCCGTGATCTCCGGAAGAAAATCATCTATTGTCGCCGATCGAATGAAGGATTTGGGCGTTAAGCACGTTTATCTGGGTTGCGTTGATAAGCTGCCAGTGTTTTTAAGCCTTTTGGAGCGTCTGTGCTTAAGCAGCGCACAGGCCGCGTATGTGGGTGATGATTTACCCGATGTGCCGGTCATGCGCCAGGTCGGTCTGGCCGTTGCGGTTGCGGACGCCGTGGAGCAGGTTACAGCGGTTGCACACTGGCAAACGAACTCCCTGGGAGGACGGGGTGCGGTGCGTGAAGTCTGTGAGCTCATCTTGTGGGCCCAGGGGCGGCTTGAGACGCAACTCGCGCGGTTCTTGGTCCCAGATTAACACCTCCTTGCCAGCGCGAACTCGCTCAATCGTGATTTTAACCCTGTTGCTTGGTGTGGGGCTAACGAGTTGGACCTTACAGCGCCTGGACGGTGGGCCGGTGGCGCCCCCACCCAAAAAAAACTCCAGCCCTGACTCCTATATGGAACATTTCGTGCGCACCGCGATGGACGAGAATGGGCGCATCGAAACCCAGTTACGCGCCCGGTTTATGGCTCATTTCTCCGTCGACGGCCGCAGCGAGCTTACGAAACCTACCCTGGATGTGTACAATGCGAGGGGAAAGCCTTGGCACGCGAGCGCAGAGCGAGCATGGGTTAGCGGCGTCAAGGATGTGATTCTGCTATTCGGAAACGTGCATCTTTGGCGCGAGGATAACTCCGGTAACCGTGAGTGGGACCTCTTTACCGCCCAGATGCGCGTACTGCCGAAGCAAGAATATGCCGAAACAAAAAATCCCGTCACTATTGTTGGCAAGAACACGGTAACCCGCTCTGTGGGTTTGAAAGCCGACCTTATTCGGGACCGCCTTGAGCTATCAAGCAGAGTCAGGAGCCGGCATGAAGCCAGGTCGCATCGTTAAGTCGGTGATACTGCTCGCTGGGATCATAGCGGCTACCGGGGGGTATGCGTTACCCACCGACCGCGAACAGCCCATAGAGTTGGAAGCCGACTATGGGGAAATCGATGATCAGGCGCAGGTCACGACGTATAGGGGAAACGTGGTTGCCACCCAAGGAAGCATGCGGTTTACCGGTGACACCTTGACCATTCACTATAACGATCGCGGGAAAGCAGAAAAGGTATTGCTGCGGGGCAAGCCCGCAACCTATCGGCAGTTGCTCGATGTTGGAGAAGAGTATACCGAAGGGGAGGCGCTGACGATCGAATACCACGCTCAGCAAGAATTATTGGTTCTGATCGAGAAGGCCAAGTTGACCCAGGGGGCTAAGCTGTTCAAAGGGCACCGCGTAGACTACGACGTCACGCGAAACCTGATCAAGGCGCGCAAGGCTACACCCGAGGAATTGGCCAGAGAACCCGGCTCGCAAGGCGAGCGCATTAAGGTGATCCTGCCACCCGCGAAGAAAGACAAAGCTCATTAAGGGACGTTGGATGGTGGATGTCCTCGCTTTCGCGCTCTGCTTCGTTGGTTAGGACTGTCGCCCACGCGGGGGTGCGAACGTTCTCCTGGCGCGGCGACCTGACGATGGGGCAAGCGATGAGCGTATTATCCGCAGAGCACCTCGCTAAGGCCTATCGCTCGCGGCAGGTCGTGAAGGATGTCAGCGTCGTGGTCTCTAGCGGCGAGATCGTCGGCTTGCTGGGACCGAACGGGGCGGGAAAAACCACCAGTTTTCTTATGTTGGTGGGGTTGATCCCGGCGGATGGCGGGAAAGTGACCCTCGATCGCGTCGACATCACCCATCTGGGAATAGACCGCCGTGCGCGCATGGGAGTGAGCTATTTACCGCAAGAGAGTTCGATTTTCCGCGGACTGACGGTGGAGCAGAACATATTGGCTGTTCTGGAAACGCTGCCCGAGTTGTCCCAAGCGGCTCGCCATCAACGGCTCGAACAGCTGCTGGAACAGTTCAAGCTTGGCCACCTGCGCCAACAGCAGGGCGTTAACCTTTCCGGGGGTGAGCGCCGACGAACCGAGATCGCGAGAGCGCTCGGAAGGCAGCCCAGGTTTCTTTTGCTCGATGAGCCTTTCGCCGGCATTGATCCCATATCCCTGTTTGACCTACAGCGTGTCGTCAGGCACTTGCGAAAATGGGGGATAGGTGTGTTGATCACCGATCATAATGTTCGTGAGACCCTAAAGATTTGTGACCGCGCCTATATCGTGATTGACGGAAAAACTGTGATGGATGGCCCCCCCAAGGTAATCTTGCAACATCAACGAGTGCGCGACGATTATCTGGGAGAGGAATTTACCTTGTAAGCGGATGGACACCCGTCCTGGTGTGCGCCCGGTGACACGCATCATAGAGAATTTAGCCCGTATCTGCGCTCTGGTGAGACAGAGAACTGCGCTGAACCCAGAGTCGCGATAAAATACTTCTGCGAAGCCTCTTTTCTTATTAAACTTAGGGTTAGAAGGCGAAACCGTCATAGAGCGAACATAAGTTCCTAATGAAACAGTCGCTGCAACTCCGCTTAGGCCAGAACCTGACCATGACGCCACAGTTACAGCAGGCGATCCGCCTGCTGCAATTGTCGACCGTCGAACTGAATGTGGAGGTTCAGCAAGCTCTTGAGTCCAATATGATGTTGGAGCCGGCCGACGACGATGGCGATTCTGCAACAGAACTCGAGTTCGGAACGAATTCGCAGAGCGGTGAGACCCAGCAACAGGATGCGGTTGAAACGCCCACGGAGACTACCGAGTTGGATACCGCGGCAGCCCTCAGTGGAGAAGATCAAGACATACCGTCCGAGCTTGCGGTAGACAGCGCCTGGGAAGACATTTACGACGGGGCGAGTGCGTACGCTGCGCCGGCCAAGGACTCGGACGGCATGGAGTTCGAAAATCAACAGCGGCCGGATGAATCGCTAAGAGAGAGATTGCTTTGGCAACTGAACTTGCTGCCCTTGAGTGAAACAGACCGCGTCATCGCCATGACCATAGTGGACTCCATAAACGCAGACGGCTATCTGGGGTGCGATCTGGAGGACATCCGAGAGACGATAAGTAGCGGGAGCGAGCTCGACATTGGGTTGGATGAGATCGAGGCGGTGTTGCACAGGGTTCAGCGAGTTGATGCACCTGGCTTGGCGGCGCGCGATTTGCGTGAGTGCTTGATGTTGCAGCTCGAAGAGCTGGAACCTTCCACTCCCTGGCTGTCTGAAGCACGGCGCCTGGTTCGAGACTACCTCGATCTGTTGGGTGTACGCGATTACAATCAGCTTATGCGCCGCTTGAAAATGGGCACGGAGGAGTTGCAACAGGTCATCGCCCTGATCCAGTCCCTGAATCCGCGGCCAGGATCTCAGATCGAATCTCCCCCAACCGAGTATCTGGTGCCCGATGTATTCGTGCGCAAGGTCAAAAGCTCTTGGCAGGTCGAGCTTAACCCCGAATCCATTCCTCGCCTGCGAGTAAATCCATACTATGCCAGCATGGTTCGCCGCGCCGATGCCAGTGCGGATAACCTATCGATGAAAGCGCATCTGCAAGAGGCACGTTGGTTCATCAAGAGCTTGCAAAGTCGGGGCGAAACGCTGTTGCGCGTTGCCGCAGCAATCGTCGAGCGCCAGCAGGGCTTCCTGGAGCACGGCGAAGAAGCGATGAAACCGCTTGTTCTGCACGATATCTCTGAGGCGCTCGACGTGCACGAATCCACCATATCTCGCGTGACCACGCGAAAATACATGCATACCCCGCGTGGCATTTATGAACTGAAGTATTTCTTCTCGAGTCATGTCAGCACGTTTGTCGGTGGGGAATGTTCTTCTACCGCGATCCGGGCGGTGATCAAAAAGCTCATCGGTTGTGAAGATCCACGCAAACCGCTCAGTGACAGCAAGATCGCGAAGCTATTGGGGGAAAAAGGGATAAACGTCGCGCGCCGCACCGTAGCTAAATACCGCGAAACGATGACCATACCGCCATCCAACGAGCGTAAGCGCTTGGCTTAAGCGAGCGTATCGTGGAAATCGACAAGAGGTTTGTATGCAGATCAATCTGACCGGCCATCATGTGGAGATCACACCCGCTCTCAGAAATTATGTCGAAAACAAATGTCAGCGCATGGAGAGACATTTTGACCACGTAACCAATATGCACGTGGTGTTGCAGATCGAGAAACAACGGCAGAAAGCGGAAGCAACTGTATATGTTGCCGGTGCGCAACTATTTGCCGATGCCGAGGACGATGACATGTATGCCGCCATCGACATCCTCGTAGATAAGCTCGATACCCAAATTCGAAAGCACAAGAGCAAGCTCAAAGATCACCATCGTGGGGACGGTGGCGTGAAACCCCCCCTGTGACAGCGATCGCGAGCTGGATCTGGGGACTTCCCGCCATCTTTCGCGCGGAAAACCAAAATGCGCCTTTGGTTCCTGCTCATCGCGATCTTTTGCGTGCTTGAAGCAGGGTCGAATTTTGAGGTAACCCGCGAGGCGTCCCGGTGGACCCAGGATCCAAAAAATGAAACCGATTAGCGTCAGAGCGCTGTTTAGCATTCATGCCGAAAAGCTGGCTCTAACGTGGGTAGCCGCTGAACGAGGTGGTGAGCGCCTGGTAAGCGCGGATGTGTTTCGCTCCCAAGGTGGGCGCGTGCTCAAGGACGACATCATTACCCCGCAAGCGCGGCCCGATACGGCCTGCCAGATCGCTCCAAGCCAAGCTTTGGTCGGCCACCTCAACCTGATTCACCCCAATCAGGTTCAGGTCTTGGGATACACGGAGGTCCAATACCTGATGGGATTGCGGGAGATCTCGCGCGAGGATGTGATCCGCCAGCTACTCGGCCATCAACCCGCCTGCATCATCGTAGCGGAAGATCAAACCATACCCGAGCAGCTTATAAAGGCCTGTGAACGCACGCGCACGCCGCTTTTGCGCTCCACCATCTCGAGCAATAAGGTCACCGACGATCTGAGATTCTACTTGACCGCCATGTTGGCCGACGTGGTGACCTTGCACGGGGTTTACCTGGAGGTGATCACCATAGGTGTGTTACTAACAGGGAAACCCGGCGTGGGTAAGAGCGAGCTTGCGCTGGAGCTCATCACCCGCGGCCATCGTTTGGTGGCTGACGATGCGCCGGAGTTTTCGCTGATCGCCCCTGACACGATCAAAGGGACGGCATCGCAAGGCTTGCACGATTTTCTCGAAGTGCGCGGACTCGGGATTATCAATGTCCGCGAGCTGTTCGGTGCCGGTGCCGTAAAGAGTGAAAAATTTCTGCGCCTGATCATTGCTCTTGAGCGTTTGGAGTCCGATCGCTTCATAAAAGTAGATCGACTGCAAGGCAGTTACCGAACTCGAAGCCTACTGGGGGTCGAAGTCCCCGAGATTTCGCTGCCGGTAGCGCCGGGGCGCAACCTCGCGGTGTTAGTCGAGTGTGCGACCCGTAACCATATCCTGCGCATGAGTGGCTACAACGCCACGGAGGATTTCATGGCGCGCAGTGTTATTGAGCCAAAGGCGCTCTAATGCCCGGTGAGCCAAGGCAGCTGATCATCGTCACAGGCCTATCCGGTGCGGGAAAATCAGTCGCTCTGCATGCTTTAGAGGATTTCGGTTATTACTGCATCGACAATTTGCCGATCGGCATGCTTCCCGAATTCCTCCGTCGCGGCAGAGAAACCGACAGAGTGCGCTACCATAAAGTGGCGGTGGGGATGGATGCGAGGAATCCGGCCGAAGATCTATCACGCTTCCCGGCGTTGCTGCGCGAGCTGGCCAGTGATGATTCCAAACCCGAGCTTATTTTTTTTGAAGCCAGTGATGACATTTTGATCAAACGCTTCAGCGAGACCCGCCGCAAGCACCCTCTCTCTTCGCACAGGTTATCGCTGTCGGATGCTATACGCGGAGAACGGGAGCTGCTCGCACCGCTGTCCGAGCATGCGGATTTGCGCATCGACACCAGCCAAACGCATGTGCATGAGCTGCGTAGGCTTATCCGAGAGCGCGTCGTGCAACGCCATGGCCAGGGCTTATCGCTGCAATTCACGTCTTTTGGGTTCAAGAACGGCATACCGCCGGAAGCGGATTTCGTTTTCGACTTGCGCTGTTTACCGAATCCTTACTGGGACGCTAATTTAAGGGATCACTCCGGGCGCGATCCCGCTGTGATTATTTTTCTCGAAAGCTCTGAGCTGGTGTGGCAAATGCAGCGGGATCTGTGCGCGTTTCTCGATAGCTGGATCCCTAGGTTTGAAGCGGAAAACCGCAGTTATCTAACTGTGGCCTTGGGTTGTACCGGCGGCCAACACCGCTCCGTGTACGTGACGGAGAAGCTCGCCGCCTATTATCAGGGGCAGGGTAAGGCGGTGTTGGTGCGGCATCGGGATCTATGAACGGGTTCCTAAAGCAAATGACACGATGCCAAGTCACGATCACGAACAAGCTGGGCCTGCATGCACGAGCCGCTGCACGCCTAGTGCAGCTCGCATCCGGTTTTGCCAGTGACGTCACGGTGCGCCGTGAAAGCAGGGAGGTTAACGCCAAAAGTATCATGGGGGTCATGATGCTGGCGGCCGGTCGTGGCGTCGAGATCGAAATCGCTGCCAGCGGCAGCGACGAGCAAACGGCGGTCGAAGCGTTGCGGGAACTGGTATGCAACCGATTCGGAGAAGCGGAATGAGCATCACCCTGCACGGCGTCGGCGTTTCGCGCGGGATCGCCATCGGCAGACTGCATATTCTGGAGCGCGACAAGCTCGACATTCCCGAATACCGTATTAAGGTTAAACAGATTGATACGGAGATCACACGTCTTGACATAGCCTTGGAAATAGCTCGCGAGCAACTGCACGCGGTGCGTGAACATATACCGCGCGAGGTTTCCGGCGATATCGTGGATTTTATCGACGCCCATTTGCTCATGTTGAACGACTCGGTGCTCAGCAATGAGCCAGGACGGCTGATTAGAGAACAGCGATGCAACGCGGAATGGGCTTTGAAGCTGTTGTACGATTCGCTGGTCAACGTCTTTGATCAAATGGCGGATCCGTACCTGAAGACGCGCAAAGATGACATTTATCACGTCGTCTATCGCATCCAGCGCATACTGCTCAACCAAGGACCCATGCGCCATGAGGTCCCGGACAGCCGTTTGCGTGGGTACATCATTCTGGCTGAGGACCTAACACCGGCTGATGCGGTGCTTATGCAGCACCACGGGATCGCCGCGTTTGCCACGGAAGGGGGTGGGCCTACGTCCCATACCGCCATCCTGGCCAGAAGTCTCGGGATCCCAAGCATCGTAGGTCTGCATGAGGCACGGTGCTACGCCCAAGAGGATGACCTTGCGATCATAGACGGAGGCAACGGGGTATTGCTGATCGCTCCCGATGAGAAGACGCTTGCGCACTATAAAAAACGGCAACAAAAGGATAAACGTCACTACGCTAAGCTCATCACGCTAAAAGAAAAGCCCACCGTAACCCAGGATGGGGTCGTTATTGAGCTTAGCGCCAACATCGAGCTTCCCGGCGACTCCGCCGCCGTGCGTGAAGTAGGTGCCCACGGTGTCGGCCTCTACCGTACTGAGTTTATGTACTTGAATCGGGAAACCCCCCCGAATGAGGAGGACCATTACCACACCTACGCCGAGGTGTTGCGCGTGCTGGACAACCGACCGGTCACCATCCGTACCTTTGATC
>JBOHHR010000322.1:0-3909 GCA_050725475.1 Gammaproteobacteria bacterium
CCCCACCCCCAGGCACTCGGTTCTGCACTGACCCATCCCTACATCACCACGGATTATTCGGAGGCGCTGTTGGAATTCCGGACCCCGGCCTGCGCGCATCTTGAAGACACTTTGTCTTTCCTCACCCAGGTCCACCAATTTGTGTACGCCAATATCGACCAGGAATTGCTATGGGCCACGAGCATGCCCTGCGCTTTGCGAGGTGAGGAAAGTATTCCTATTGCGCAGTACGGACGCTCCAATGTCGGGCTGATGAAACACGTCTACCGGCGGGGGCTTGCCTACCGTTACGGGCGCGCCATGCAGGCGATCGCCGGGGTGCATTTCAATTATTCGCTGCCGCTCTCTTTTTGGCCGCTGTTCCAAGAGCTGGAGGGGGATCGGGGCGAACGTCACGAATTCATATCGGGCTGCTATTTCGCCTTGGTTAGAAACTTCCAGCGTATGAGTTGGTTGATCCCTTATCTTTTCGGAAGCTCGCCCGCGGTATGCGAATCATTCATCAACTTGAGGATCAAGGAATTTAAGGAGTTCGACGCCGGAACGCGCTATCAGCCCTATGCCACGTCGCTGCGTATGAGCGATATCGGTTATAAGAACGAGACCCAG
This sequence comes from Gammaproteobacteria bacterium, assembly GCA_050725475.1. GTDB lineage: Bacteria > Pseudomonadota > Gammaproteobacteria > JBOHHR01 > JBOHHR01 > JBOHHR01. The sequence continues at coordinate 610 of JBOHHR010000322.1, forward strand.
GCAAGCTTGCAAATTTTCTACAACGATCTCGAAAGCTACATCGAGAGCTTAAGCCACGCGGTCAGCACGCCGCACCCGAAGTATGAGGCGATTGGGATCATAGTAAACGGCGAATACCGGCAACTCAACGCCAACTGGCTACAGATCGAAAACGAGTACTACAGCTTCATCCGCCCCAAGCAGATCGCGCGCTCGGGGGAAAAACCGGTGTTGGCGCTCAAGCGGCGCGGGATAGCCTATGTCGAGGTGCGAGCCTTGGACATCGGTACTTTTGACCCTCTGGGCGTTAACGCGGCGCAATTACGGTTTTTGGAGGGATTTCTGATCCTCTGCCTGTTGCTGGAGAGCCCTTACATTGACGCGGCCGAGTGGGCTGAGATCCACCAAAATCAGGAAGCCGTCGCTACCCGAGGTCGTGAGCCCGAGCTTAAGCTGCAGCGCAAGGGGCGTGGGGTATCCTTGCAGGCATGGGCTTTGCGGATTTTCGAGCACATGAAAGAGATATGCGCGTTGCTGGACGAAGCGGGGGACAATAACGCGTACTTTGAGGCTTTGACCCTGCAGCGCGATGCGCTCTCGAACCCCGAAATGCTACCCTCGGCCCGCGTACTGGCGGAAATGCGCGCCCCCCGCCCCCGGTCGTTTTTCCGCTTTGCGCTCGATATGTCCAGTGACTACAGAAGCTATTTTTTGAACCAAACGGTGACCCAGGAACGCAAAGCATTTTTCGGGAAGTTGGCGCGGGAGTCCATCGAGAAGCAACAGAAGCTAGAGACCCAGGATAGGGTGACCTTTAGCGACTATTTGCAGCGCTATTTCGCGCAGCGGTAAAGAGCTGACACAGGGAGGCGGCGAGTGACACGATCCGCTCTTGAACGCCTGGCAACAGCGCCAGTCTATACTTTTGAGAAGCGAACGGAGCCTGAAATGAGGATACGTGATTTAGTCGAGGAATGGGAACAAGGTGGCCGCGTGAGCTTGGCGGCGAGGGAATTTACAGTCCGTCTGCCCGTACACGATGCCGCTCGGTTGTTGGCATTAGGCGATCTCTACCCAAACCGCACTGAGGCGGAGTTGATCACGGAGCTGTTAAGTGCAGCTTTGGACGAGCTGGAGGCGTCGCTGCCTTATGTCAAAGGCGCAGAGGTCATCGCGGAAGACGACCAAGGAGACCCCATTTTCGCCGACGATGGTCTTACACCACGCTTCCATGCACTCACGAGAAAGTACGCGGCCCAGTTCCAACAAGGATTCGAGATCGAACAGGGGTGCTGAGCACTGAATTAGTGCGCGCTTTAGGTCCTGTGGCACCTTAACGATGCAAGAACCATCCACTTGGGAGGCGGTTATCCTAGGCATACTGGCATTGTTGCTGGTGTTTTGGTTTCGACCGGGGATAAGAGAAGCCTTGCGCCAGAGCCGAGAAGGAGAGCACAAGGATTGGGCCGGGGCTTTGATTCCTATTGCTCTAGTGGTCCTTTTCGTGGTGCTGTTGATCACACTGGCGAAATCCTAACGAATCTCTCACCAGACCACATTCCTGAATGGGCGAGCCTGCCGATAGAACGCGTGGCGGAAGCTTCTCGTAGTTCTGGCGGAGGTGCTCACCGTAACCGGCGGCCTGCTGTTTCAAACGATAATCCCCGCGAGGCAAAAGCACGCGCTCGTCTTCGCCCGGGATGAACCTAGGTAACCAGGGAGGTGCGAATAACGTGCGCGGCTTGCTCGGGTAAGAAATACCCATATATCGGGGCCGAATGTAGGGGGTTATCCGGCTGAAAGTCGAGCCCATATAAGCGGTAATAGTTTCCTGCGAGATCGGGCCGCATCTCTCGGCGCGCAACCAGCTCCAGGAGCTTACCGTTGGCGATCTTTTTCTCCATACCCGCGCCATAAGCCAAGAGACGGCTTGTAATCTCCTCGGGAATTCGGGTGGTGCGCTCCGGTTGGGTAAAGACTTGCAGCAGCAAGCCGTCGGTGTAATAGCCGGTGGGCTCCATGATGCCGATCCCGCGTTGTGAGAGTGCGCGTATCAGCTCATCCAGAGCCACCGCTACTCGGACCCCCCCCTCAGAGCGCGTGGCCCGTATCGCCAGATGATGGGCGGTGTACCCATACACATGATTCCAGTATTGGATGATTTGGGTAGGATGACCGACATCGGATTGGTCAATGAACAAGCGCAACACCTGTCCGTTATCCAGCGTCTTATACACGAGGTAGGCGCTCCAGCCATCGGCAAACTGGTAATACACTTCCTCCTCAAGCTGCGATCTTACATAACCGTGCTGGTTACACAGCAGTTCCGCCACGCTCTCGGCCGCTCGCGTTTCGGCGGAGCCGCAGCGAATTGCCAGATGATCGAAGTGTACGAACCACCCGCGTTCTTCGGCCAGCTCAAGCAACGCCAGATCGGCCTTGCTGTTGAACAGCGATTCGATCACTTTCACCGCCACGTAGATATCAAAGTGCTTTACCCACTGGGCTATGCGGATGGCGTCCCTGTCTTGCAGCGACGCCTTCGCCTGCTCGAAAAGCCCATCCAGGAACTGCTGCGCAAAGGGATGTACGCCTTGCCTCGCTCCCGCAAGGCTGGTCTCCAGAGGCAGCACCTGCGCCGCCTCGCGGTAGGCGCTGAACAATTGCTCCAGCGAGCGCACATTGGCGAAGAAGGCGGCAGCGGTCGGTTCTGAAGGGGCCGCACGAAACGGCACCAGATTGAGGGACACGAGCTCGCCGTTCTCGTTTACCGTAGAGAGGCGTTCCGGATGCTCTGGGTCGGGCTTCAAGCGTTGCTGCTCGCCCACCACGGCGATCGCGAGAGCCGCAGCGAACTCATGATACGGATCTGCCGGGATAGTATTCATCTCATAAACCGCTGCACCCACCACTACGGGGCAAGCCGCTTCCGCATGCTTACTCGGCCTCGTAGCTTGTTTGTTTTCGCTACCCTCAAGAAAAAATCTACTCCAAAAGCCCCAGCTTAATCAAGCAACCCCACGCTCCGCGGATCCAGGTACGTTTCTACTAATCGGGATAAGCGCGGTTGCGTCACGCAAAATTCATCAGATGTTCATCGGCTCGCAATCATTTTTCCTTAGCGTTAGCAGGTTTTCCCAACCGCACCTGCTGCGTGCCCCGCCACGGGCCCTTGAACGCTATATGGGGAGAGCCCAAGTTACCCATTTCCTCGCCTATAAGCGGCAGCGAGGACATTCCCCGCGCAGAGTTTCTTGAGCGCGAGCATTAGGCGTTTTCTATTCCAAGTTCTTTAATCTTGCGAGTCAGGGTGTTTCTTCC
>JBOHHR010000323.1:0-6140 GCA_050725475.1 Gammaproteobacteria bacterium
CAGGCCGTAGTCGGCGGACAGTGCGTCGACGAGCGTAGCCCAGCGCTCAGGGATCCAATCCTTTTGCGGCTTGCTCGTCGCGATCGCCAGCGCCGCCGCCGGGCGCGCTATGGGGGCGTAGAACCGCTGCTGCCACTCGCGCTCGTGCGGCCACGGCCCGAGGTCCCAGACCACCGGCCGGTGCGGGATGCCTAAGGCGGCGAGGAACTCGAAGTACTGGTCTTGCACGTGCTGGCCGCGGTGCGGCGGGATCTTGGTGTTGGTGAACAGCCAGTTGAAGTCGCGGGCTCGCGCGCGATCGAAGCCGAGCTTGACCGGCGCCCGCGTGAAGTGGGTGATGAGGCCGGCTTTGAAGTATACCTGCAGGTTCAGCACCAGGTCGAATGGGCGCCGCGCGAGCTGGTTCCGCGCCTCGAGAAACCCGCGCATTCCCCGCGCGCGATCGAAGATCACGATTTCGTCCACCGATCGGTGGCCGCGCACGAGCGTGGCCGGCACTGGCTGCAGCACCCACGTCACGTGGCTCGCGGGGTGGCACCGCTTGAAGGCGTTCAGTACTGGGAGCACGTGCACGGCGTCGCCCACCGCGCTCATCATGACGATGCCAATGCGGTCGAGGCGGTCGGGCGCGCTCATACGCGGCGCGTGACGGCGGTGACTAGCCAGGTGAGGTCGTTCTCGTCGATCTGGACGCCGTAGCGGTCGCGCCACTTCCGCGCCGATCTCAAGAACCGGCGCAGGTTCGCCTCGGTAATGCGCGCGTCGCCGGTGCGGCCGAAGACGACGCGGTCGACGTCGAGGACGTAGGCATGCCAGGCGCCGCACCTATTGACGAGAAACACGTTCTTCACATTCAGGTCGGGGTGGCGTGCTCCGGCCCGATCGAGGGCGCGCAGCAGCTCGGCGACGGCCCGGAGGACGCGGCGCCAGTCGTCCTCCACTAGCGGTCGCATCAGCACGGCGGCGAGGTCTTTCCCATGCACTAGCTCAAGGGTGACGATGTCGCTGCGGCGGAGCCAGGGGCCGGCCGGGTAGGCCGCGTAGGCGACGATCATAGGCGTCGGCACGGCGCGGGCCGCGAGGCGCAGCGCGTTGGACAGCTCCTGCGGCGCGCGCGTCGGCGCGAGAAACCGGTCGCGCGTGATCCCGGCGAGTAGCCCGCCGTGATGCGAGTGACGTACGACGACGCGCGTCGTGCCGTCGGGAAGGGTGACCGCGTAGGCCGGAACGCGCCCCTGGATCCGGCGCCGGCCTGGGTGTCGAGCGGCATATTCGTACAGAGTGTGTGACAGGGCGATCATCTCGCGAACGCTATCGGTGTGCTCATGCCGGGCCACGACATCCACCCCCCGCAGCCGGAACCGAATGTAGCCATCGGGGGCGCGCGCGGCGAATGCGGGAGAGCCGGCGGTCACGACGCGACGCTGAACGGGTTGCACATAGCGGAGCAGCCGAGGATAAAGCCGGAGGCCGGCGCGCCGCCCGGCGGAATCAACGTAACGCGTCAAGCGTAGGCACAATCTCGCGGTCGCAGGGTACGGATCTACGCAGGATGTGGAGGGAGCGGAAGGTGAGGTCGGGGCGTCCCGCAAGCCTCAAGATGGCCGCGCCGCGCTTGGTCTTGCACGCGTGGATACCCTTGAAGGCCCCGAGGCGATAGTGCGTAGAAGATGGGGCGCGATGCGAGAATTTGCTGGGTTTCATGGAGACGGTCTCCGTTGGTTTCATGGTGGGTGTGCACAGAGGATAGGTCTACCGTGGGGAGCGTTACAAATCGATAAAAAGGTTCCAAATATGAACTTAGCGGCCCTTTCGAGTAAAAATACTACAGCAGGGCTGATCTTGTACAGAGCGATGAAGCTAAGCGACCAGCCGGGATGCTCGGCGACATATTTCCAAGCCGGACTTCTCTGCCTCCGTCTTGGCGTTATCCTGTAGGTTGATAGGCCATAAGGAAAGCAACGCGTAACTGAAACTTGCTTCCTCCTCCGCGACCAGCCCTGCACCCATACGGAACATCTGCGAGGGCGTCGATCGAAGAGCCGAGACCGTGGCAAGTCATACATAACGGTGCGCAGCACCTTTTCGTTGGGCCGCAGATTGAGATCCTGGTATCCTGGACGTCGGCGCGCCTCTGCGGTAGATGGCAAGTGGCACAGGTGACGCCACTACGCCATGAGACGCTAGGCTGTCGTAGAATATTGGCGTAACAAAGCAACCCCACTCCACTTGGAGGCGTCGAGGTGCGCGATCAGACCTTTGATCCCTGGGGGAAGATCGGCCGTCATCAAGAAGCGGTGCTGAGCCGTGGCAGGCGGCGGTTCGGCGCCACCGCGGTCTTCGTTAAATCCGAACGGGTGATGGCAACCGTTAATCAACTCTTTAAACGCGAGGGCTCATGCGCGTCAGCGGTTTCACTTTTATCCGCAATGGAACAATGCTCGGTTATCCATTTGTGGAGAGCATTGTTTCTGCCTTACCGCTTTGCGATGAATTCGTGGTAGCGGTGGGGCTAAGCGAGGACGATACCCTAACCCGGGTACAGGCTATCGGCGATCCCAAGATCCGGATCATTACCACCCGGTGGAATGAAAAGATGACCGCGAAGGGTTACGTGTATGCGCAACAGAAGATGATCGCGCAGTTCAACTGCACGGGCGACTGGGCGCTTTACCTTGAATGCGACGAGGTCCTGTACGAGGATGATCTGCCCGCCATTAGTGAAAGCATGCAACGGCATCTGGCCAATCCTCGCGTCGAAGCACTGGTATTTGACTATTATCACTTTTTCGGCAGCCCGGATTGGATCGCCGCGAGTCCAGGTTGGTACCGGCGGGCACCCCGAATCATTCGCAACACGATCCGAAACTATTCTCCCGATGGGCTGTATTTCGTAGTTATGGACCGAAATAAGCAGGGCCGTTATCCGTGGGCAGCGCTTGCGGGAGGAACCATCCACCACTATGGCCACGTGCGCTCTGCCGCCAAAATGCAGGCGAAGATCCAAAAGGTGAGCCGCTATTGGGGACATGCGCCACCGTCGTTTACGCATTACGCCATAGACACCAGGGCCCTGCGCCCGTTTTCCGGTCGGCACCCTGCGCTGATGCAGCGCTGGCTTGCGGAAGAGGCGGCACAGGGGTTTAAACCCGATCCGCGCTATGTGCCGAACCGGCGTGAACGTCGACACCGGCTCATGATGCATATCGAGGGCTTGCTGGGAGTGGATTTGAGCCGAAAACACTTCAAGCTGGTCCAGGGCTGAATCGGTTATGGACTGGAATAGCGTGCGCCGTCGGTGTGATGAGGCGAGCCGCTGGATGGCTGTCGCGACGGCCTTCAGCCTGGCGGTATCAACCGCGCTCTGCACGATCACGATGATGCTTTTCCTCGTGTTTTGGATCGCAAGCGGTGGGTATCGGGCGAAGCTTGCCCAAATCCAGGCGCGACCGCTGGCGCTTTGGTCTTTAGCTCTATTGTTGATGCTGATGCTCGGTGTCGTATATTCTTCCGCTACTCTCGCCCAAGCCCTCGATACGCTACGCTCCTATCGGGAGCTTCTATATATCCCATTGTTGCTGACGGCGTTTAACGAACAACAATGGCAACGTCGTGGCTATTACGCCTTTCTCGTTGCCATGGGGCTTACCCTCATCCTGTCCTATTGCAAGCTTTTTGGTTGGCCCCCCTTGGGACCGCCGGAGCAGGAATACACGGTGTTCAAGGGACGTATCGCCCATGGGCTGCTGATGGCTTATGCAATCTATTTGTGGGCCGAGCACTTCATGCAGCAAGGGCGTTGGCGCTGGTTATGGGGGATCCTGGCGGCCTTCGGCCTCGTCAATCTACTGCTCATGATAGGCGGGAGAACCGGGCATTTCGTGTTTTTCGCCCTAATCGCGCTCTTCATGTATCGCCATTGGCGTTGGCGAGGGCTGCTCGCCTCGGGGCTGGTTGTCGTGGGGCTCGCCCTCGTTGCTTACTATAGTTCCGACATTTTCCGGGCTCGGATGGGAGAGATGATGCTCGACCTTAAGGGTCCCGAGGCGCCGGAGGCGATCACTCCCGGCGGTGTGCGGCTGGAATTTTATCGTAATACCTTGGATCTCATCATGCGCCATCCCGTACTAGGTGGCGGCACAGGGAGCTTTATTCCCGAATATGCGGAGCTTGCAAAAGAGAAGGACCTCTATCCGACTAACAATCCTCACAATGAATTCCTGCTTATCACCACTCAGGTTGGCCTCCTCGGATTGGTGCTCTTGCTAATGCTGGGCTATTGCCAGTGGCGCATGAGCTATGGGCTCAGACCCGAGTTTAGCGCGGCCGCCCAAGCACTGATCGTTACCATGGCCATCGGTAGCCTCTTCAATTCTTTGCTCTTGGATTTTACCGAAGGGCACTTTTATGCTTTGCTAACGGGCATTTGCTACGGGAGCTTCAAAGCAAGAGACCCGATTAAGAGCTATCGTCAATAGTAGTGCTTGACGCGTTTCACTTCGCTGAGCCTCATACCACGAGTGCCAGCAACGCGACGGCGAAATCCTCGTCGCCGGGGCTTGCCATCGGGTCTCGGATGTAATACAGGGGGACCGGCCGTAAAAAGATGCCCACTGAGTGAACGTGCTTGGGGGACCCACCAACCGGTCGCAGGCGGCCAGGGCGTAGAGATCCTCGATCGCGACACCGCTCCCGAATGTGACCGGCAGCCCGGGGAAGTCCGTGAGCCGGAGGGCCGCGTCGGAACATACCAGGAACCCCACGCGTTCGCTGCTGTAACGCGCCTGCAGTGCCGCCATAAGGTCTCGGTAGCGATCGACGGGATAGAATATAGCGCCCCGCCATATAGTCGACGTAGTCGCCGTGGCGTAGGTGAAACCCCGATGAGCAGATTACACCCCTGCCGTGCGTCCGCCACCCGCGCCGCCACAGCGGCCCGATTCGCGGTTGTGGGTGTGAAGTAGGCGCGGATCCGGTCGGCGTATCTCGTGACCCCGACCGTGCCCCGGAACTCCCAGCCCCGCAACAGAGCGATGCGCGTCTCCCGGATCTGCTTGTAGACGGGCGGGGCGGTGAGTTCCACGCCGTGGGGCCCGACGGCGCTCTCGATGCCGCGGATCCAGGGGGCCAGTCCGGGGACCCGGTTCACGGGGCGCGAAAGCTGGAAGGCCATGTGGTAGAGCAGCCGCGTAAAACGCAGGGTGCCGTAAGCCGCATCACGGCCGCGGGATGGGCGCCGCGGCGCGGGCGGCGGATAGGGGCACAGCAGGGTGTCGCGGGTGGACACGAACAGCGCGGCATAGGTCTGGAAGGCCGGGTTGAGGACCTGGTAGCCGTGCTCCTCGGCGAAGGCGATAACATTGGCAAAGAGGACGATGCGGTTGGCGAGCCGGCCCGTGCGGAGCGCCACTACCAGCCACTTGCGCTGGGGGAATACGGGCATATGTGCAATCCGGGGGAAGCGATCAGTCAATCCGTGAGGTTGGTCGCAATGGTTATGTTCTGACGAGAGCCCTAAAGCATACTTGCACAGCCGAATAGTGCAAGCCCAATCAAGATTGACGGTGGGGCTAGGCGAGGACGATACTCTCCAACGGTTGCAAGCCATAGACGATGCTAAGATCCGGGTCATTAAGACTCTATGGAATGAGCAGGTGGCTGCACGGGGTTACGTCTACGCTCAGCAGAAAATGATCGCCCAGTTCAATTGCACGGGCGATTGGGCTTTGTATCTCGAAAGCTGACATGAACTTGAGTGTCACCCTCATCACCCAGGATGAAAGCGCCGATATCCGTGCCTGTCTTGACTCGGTGCGCTGGGCCGAGGAGATCGTGGTGGTGGATGGTGGTAGCCGGGACGATACGGTCACCATCTGCCGCGAATACACCGACAAGGTTTACATTTGTGCAGATTGGGCCGGATTCGGCCCCCAGAAGAATCGGGCCTTGAGCTACGCCACCGGCGAATGGGTTCTGTCGGTGGACGCGGATGAGCGTGTATCGCCCGCGCTGCGAAAAGAGATCGAACACGCGATGGCCTCGGAGCGCTGTGTCGGCTATGAAATCCCACGGCGGTCCAGCTACTGCGGCCGGGCGCTTCGCCATGGCGGATGGTGGCCGGATCATGTGCTGCGCTTGTT
>JBOHHR010000324.1:0-7804 GCA_050725475.1 Gammaproteobacteria bacterium
TCACCTGGCCGAAATTGCCGGAGGCCGCCAGATGATGATGCAGTCCTCCATCGGTGACCAGAAACACCTGACCGCGAGACAGCTTGCGGTCTACCACACGGCAGACATAAACACCTGCTTCACCGACGAGGTAGCGCCCTAATTCGATCACCACCCGTGTATCAGGCAGCCGTTTGCGGGCGTGGGTCATGAGTTGCTCCAGCTGTTCCCCCACGCGGCCGATATCGAGCGGGGTTTCGCCCGGAAAATACGGGATCCCGAAACCCCCGCCGATGTTGAGGGTTGTTATCGGCCCTGGAGCGCTGTCGGCCAGCCGATAAGCCAGCTCAAAAGTCTTTTCTTGTGCTTCTGCTATGGCCTCGGCCTTGAGATTTTGCGAACCGCTGAAGATATGAAATCCTTGGAAGGAAAGACCGTGTATGGAAATTTGGCGCAGCATCGCGGGCACGCGATCGGCGTCCACGCCAAACGGCTTCGGGCCGCCGCCCATCTTCATCCCGGAGGATTTCAGCTCGAAATCGGGATTGACCCGCACCGCCACCCGCGCTTCCAAGCCCAGCTCTCGTGCCGCGTGAGCGACCCGCTCCAGCTCGCCTTCGGATTCGAGGTTGATGGTAACCCCCGCGGCAATCGCCTGACAGATTTCAGAATCTGATTTTCCCGGTCCCGCAAAGCTCATGTGCTGCGATGGCATGGGGGTGTCCAAGGCTACCCGCAGTTCTCCGCTTGATGCGATGTCCAGTCCGTCGACTAAGCTGGCGAGATGCTGCACGACGGCAGGCATGGGATTGGCCTTGATCGCGTAGTGCAGCGTGATATCTGCGGGCAACGTTTGGCGCAGCAGCGCCACCCGTTGCGTGATCCGCTGCCTATCGTAGGCGTAGAAGGGCGTCCTTCCTACGCGCTGGGCTAAGCGTGCAAGCGCAATTCCCCCGACATAAAGACAGTCTTCCAACACTTTGAAGTGCCATGGCTGTGTTGGTTTGATCATAGTCGCCTACCGGGCTTTTTGCCCATGGAAGAAGCATAGCATTCAACAGGACTACACTTTGCGAAGACAAGCGCCAGGAACATTGGCCGCAGCTCTCATCAGCTACTATATTGGAGAATAGAGCAATAACTGAAGATATCGCTTCTTTTCAACTTTAGTGACCTTCGTGCTTCGATTTGAGCAAAAGCCGTTATGCGATATCAATCCCTATTTGGTGGCTTGCTGGGAAGGGCTCATGCTCGAGACGGAAGCCAATATTTCGATGCACCCGAATTGGGTCGCTGCTATCGCCAATGCCAAAGGGGTATCGGATCACATAGAGGTTTTTCTATGCTGGGATAATGCCAGGCTGGTCGCGGCGATTCCCTACTACACACGCGAAGTAAAGCAGTACGGTCTGCCGTTGCGCGCCATCGATCTCGCGGGCAATCTGGTCTGTTATCACCATGAAATCTTAGCGCGACAGGATCGGGCCACGATAGTAAAAGCCTTGCTTAGCAAGCATGAAGACTGGGATATTTTTTGTATGGGAAACGTCTTGTCGCAGGGCGCGACGGAAATGGCGCTCCGCGAGCTGAGGGAAGACATTGGGAGCGCCTTGGTCACCCGCTCTGGAGAGTCATCGCCTTATATCTCCATTCAAAAAGGATGGGATGCTTTTCTCGCAGAAAAATCGGGAAATTTCCGCTCCCAGTTGAAGCGTAAAGAAAAAAAGCTGCGACAACTCGGGGAGCTGAAGGCTATATGGTTTACCTCGGAAGAACAGGTACCACAGCTTTTGGCAGATATTCTGGTCGTAGAAAAAAATAGCTGGAAAGAAGGTTTGGGCATGGCCATCTCCAATAACCAGGCCGAGCAGCAATACTACCAACGCTTATTGCCTTTTTTGGCCCAACGCGATTGGCTCTACGCGAATGTCCTCCGTCTCAATGGCGACCCGGTAGCGTACAGCTTATGCTATGCGTTTAACCGGAGGGTGGGGCAGCTAAAGACCTCTTTCGATCATCGTTTGCGGGAATTCTCCCCCGGGATCGTTGCCAATAAAGTGACTATTCAAAAAGCATTCGATATCCAAGCTACGGAATTCGATTTTCTCGGCGACGTCATGAGGCATAAGATCGAGTGGGCCGATGAGATCCGAGAGCACCGTGATTTCTATCTCTTTTCAAAGCGATTGAAAGCAACCCTCATAGGCAGGATCAAGCAGGTTATTGCCCACTACAAAGAGAGAAGGCGAAGCCACACCTAATGCAAAAAATGCTGCGTTGTGCTCCGATCACGTATTGCGCTCGCCTGACCTTAAGCTCAATTGCTCCCGCACTATTTGCACGATACGCGATGCGGCGCGGCCATCCCACAAGGGAGGTTTTTCACCTTTCTTGTTCTTGCCCGCGAGGATCTTGTCCAGTTCGTCCATTAACCTGGCGGGCTCAGCCCCGACCAATACATTGGTGCCAAGCGCAATGGTGACGGGTCGTTCGGTGTTCTCGCGCATGGTCAAGCACGGGACACCTAAAAACGTCGTCTCTTCTTGGATGCCTCCTGAATCCGTAACTACCGCCAAAGAGCCGCTAACGAGCTTGAGAAAATCCAGATAACCGAGCGGCTCTGTGAGAATAAGCTGCTCAGCTTTCGTTAGCGCCTGAAAAAGACCGGAGTCCTGCAGTGATCGTCTGGTGCGGGGGTGAATGGGGAAAACGAGAGGAGCTTTTTTTGTAATATTGATCAAAACATCGATCAGACGTTGCAGATCTTCCCGTCGGTCTACGTTGCTTGGGCGGTGAAAGGTCGCGGCAATATAGCTCTTCGGGGAAAGCGACAAGGTCTCCAAGATCGAGGAACGCAGAGCGCCTTCCAGATTGTGCACCAGGGTGTCGATCATCACGTTGCCCACTAGAAAGCACGCGCCACGGATCTTTTCTTTTCTAAGATTTTCCAGTCCCGACTGTTCGGTGACGAACAAGAAATCGGAGATCTGATCGGTCTCTCGTCTGTTATGTTCTTCCGGCATGCCGAGGTCGAAGCTCCTCAATCCCGCCTCCACATGCGCGACTTTTACCCCGTGCCTCTTGGCGACGCTCGCGCAGGCGATGGTGGAATTGACGTCACCGACCACCACCACGAGATGCGGCATTTCTTTGGCCAGCACGGGCTCGAATGCGTACTGGATTTTTTTGATTTGCTCTTCCCTGCTTCCAGAACCCACACCCAAGTTAATATCGGGTTCGGGGATCCCCAATTCAGAGAAAAAAATTCGCGACAGTTTGTCGTCGTAATGCTGCCCTGTGTGCACCAGCAGCGGGGACAGGTCCGGGCAACGCTGCATTTCCCGGATAAGTGGCGCCACCTTCATAAAGTTCGGCCTTGCGCCAACGATGTTCATCACCTTTAACAACTTGGAAAACCTATAGCGTGGTCTATGATAAGCATAAGGCTATTATAGTTAGCTGAAGCGATCTCTACCTTGCTAGCCGGGATCTATGAGTCAGAGATCCAAGAGGAGGACAGACATGGGCAAACCGCATTGGCGTTTGCTCGTTTGGTGGGTGTTGGTCTTTGAGCTGGTTTCGCTCACGTCGCGGGCGGCCGTACTAGAAGTTGGGCCAGGGAAAAAATATGTCAAACCCAGCGAGGCGGCGAACGCGGCCGAAGATGGCGACATTATCGAAATCACGGCGGGAACCTATATACACGACGTTGCGATCTGGGCCCACAATGACCTTACGATACGCGGCGCGGGTGGCAGGGCGCACCTGCAGGCCGATGGTGCGGCTGCCGATGAAAAAGCCATTTGGGTAATAAAAGGCGACGACGTAACCATTGAAAACATCGAGTTTTCAGGCGCCCGAGTCCGAGATAAGAACGGCGCTGGGATCCGCCAGGAAGGCACGAACCTGACCGTTCGCGACTGCTACTTCCACCACAACGAAATGGGGATCCTGACTGATGACGATGAAGCGAGCGAGATCGTGATCGAGCGTTCCGAATTCGCCGCCAATGCGGTAGCGGGTGACTACGAAGAGGGCGGCTCGATCGGCCACAACATATACATCGGCCGGGTGAGGAGATTTGAGCTGAAATTCAGTTACGTGCACGCTGGCCATATCGGGCATAACGTCAAGACCCGTGCTGTGGAAAGCCATATCCTGTATAACCGGATCATGGACGAAGCCAAGGGTTCATCGAGCTATCTTATCGATGTGTCGGATGGCGGCACTGTTTATATCATCGGCAATGTTTTACAACAGGGGATTTACACCGACAACTCGACCCTAGTAGCCTTTGCGCCGGAGTCCCGGGACAATCCTTCCAAGGGCTTATACATAACCAACAATACATTTGTTAATGACCATGCCGGCGGCATTTATATTAAGAACTGGTCTGAGAATACCGCGGCGCGGGTCGTGAACAACATCTTTGCGAGCGTCGGGGACACCATTCTCGATGGCCGAGGCGAGCTTCTCAGCAATCTCGTCACCGATGCGCCAGGATTCATTGATCGCGCGCGATATGACTATCGCCTCATAGCTTCCTCACCCGTTATAGACATGGGCACCGATCCCGGTTCCGCGAACGGGGTCTCTCTGATCCCTCTCTGGCAAATCCGAGGGGTCGCGGATGGAGAGCAACGCCCAAAGCTTGGAAGGCTGGATCTCGGTGCCTACGAATATGGGGGTGCTCGGTAAGCGGCTGACTATAAACTCGTACCTCTCCAAAGAGCATGTCCACAACGGCTCTCTTGCGGTTCGCGGCCAGCCGGTTCTCGCCGGCGGGACCCCACGGTCGGCTTACCATCCTCATCTTCCACCGCGTGCTGTCGCAGCCAGACCCAATGCTTGAAGGGGAGGCTGACATCGCCGCCTTCGAGTGGCAAATGGAACTCATGGCCCGTAACTTCAATGTGCTGCCTCTGGCACAAGCGATCGAGCGACTGCGCACAAAAAGCCTTCCCGCTCGGGCCGCCGCGATCACGTTTGATGATGGTTATGCAGACAACGTCGAGAACGCGCTCCCCGTGCTAATGCGCTACGGTCTAAACGCTACTTTTTTTATCGGTACCGCTTATCTGAACGGCGGCCGGATGTGGAACGATTCCATCATCGAGGCCGTGCGCAGGGCCCCTGAGCCCGTTCTAGACCTCCGCTCGCTGGATCTGGGATCTTATCCGAGCGCGAACATCGACCAGCGGCGCGAAACGGCGACAGCGCTGATTCGAGATCTCAAGCACCGACCCCAGGGCGAACGAAGCCGCTTAGCGCACGGGATCTGCGACATCGTGGGGACAGAGTTGCCCGCATCGCTGATGATGCGGGATGAGCAGGTGCTGGAGCTGTGCAGGGCCGGTATGGGGATCGGCGGGCACACGGCCACGCACCCCATCCTGGCACGCCTGAGCGCGCAGGAAGCACGTTCAGAAATTGGGTCTGGAAGGGACTATCTCGCCACACTGACAGGCCAGGCGGTCGAGCTATTTGCCTATCCTAACGGTTTGCCCGGGCGGGACTACACCGCAGAGCACGTGAAGACGGTGCGGGATCTGGGCTTTAAAGCGGCGTTCTCGACGGCCAGCGGCGCCGCCTCGGCAGGCAGCGATTTCTTCCAGCTGCCGCGCTTTACCCCCTGGGATACAACACCAAGGCGGTTCTTGCTGCGTTTGGTGTTGAATTATCGCCAACAGACCCAGGTCGTTTAAGGCTCGGAACACATATCTCTATACCGCCGGGCACTTCGAATTAATCGAAATGCCCTTATATGGGTGCCCATATAATAGAATATGGGTAATATACATTCGTTATGAAAACTACGGTGGAAATCGACGACGCACTGGTCGTGCGGGTCCGCAAGCATGCACGTCGCACCGGCCGGACTATGCGTTCCCTTGTGGAAGAAGGACTGCGTCGCTGCCTGGAAGCAGAGCGTCCTGCAAAGAGGTACGAATTGCCGGACCTAAGCGTCGGCAACGCAGGTGGGCCAAACCCCCTCGAAGCACGGCCATGGCAAGACCTCCGCGATGAAATCTATGAGGGCCGCTGATCCTCGTGCTTGCGGTCGACACCAATGTGCTCGTTTACGCACATCGGCGCGAGGCGCGCGAGCACATTGCGGCCCGAGAACTTTTGAGGCAGCTCGCAGAAGGTCCTGAGCCATGGGCGATTCCATGGCCTTGCGTTTATGAGTTCTTCAGCGTTGTCACTAACCCACGCATATGGAAAGAAGCTGTAAGCACCCCAAAGCAGGCCTGAGCTCAGCTCAGCGCCTGGCAGACTCCCCCTCGGCACAGATCATTGGAGAGCCGGAGGATTTCTTCGCGGTACTCGATGACTTCATGACTCGACCGCGCGTGCGGGGCCCAATCGTGCATGACGCTCGGGTGGCGGCGATCTGTGTGGCACAAGGTATCGAAGCACTACTCACCCGTGACCGCGATTTCTCCTTATTTCCCGAACTGCGTAGACGCTCGCCCAAGATCCTCGATGAAATCCGTCAACTCCCTCCCTCCGCCTGGCGCCGCGTGACCCTCGACGTCTGGTCATGGTGGGCGCGATGCGCGAGGCATACTCGGAGAGGTAGCTCTTCTTCGGGGGGCAATTGAGCCCGCAGAACAGCCCCAGCCCCGGGTCGGCGACCAGTGCCATGACGTGGCTCTTGCGTTCGATGGCCCAGAGCTTGAGCGCCAGGCATGCGCGCAATGCATGGCCTGCGAGGGATCATCTTCGAGCCGGGCAAGCGTATGGTCTGTGCGATCTGATCGAGATCGAAATGCACGAGATCGGCGAGGAACAGGAACAGTCCCCCGCAGCAGGTGGGAAAACGCCGGGGAGTGAGCGAGAAGGCACGCGCATCGGCTACCGGCTCCACGGTGGGGCGGGGGACCTCGGGGCGCTCCTCGTCGAGCCGGCGGGGAAGCGGCACAAAGCCGAGCTCGCGCAACACTCACGTACCGCGGTGGCGCTGAGCGGCGTGCCGCGTTCTTTGAGCGCGTCCGCGATCTCGTAGACCCGAATGGTTCTGCTTGCGCAGTTGCTCGATGAAGGCGCGGGCGGCCGATTTCTTGGGTTGGGTGCGAGGGCCTGGGTGAGCGATGAGGAGAAGGCGGGCTGCGGGTCGCGGCGAAACTGATGGCAGAGCATGCGGAACGAGCCCTCGGTGTAGCTGAACGCGGCGGCGACCTCGTGGGAGGAGCGCTTCTCGACAAAGTAGCGGCGCAGCGCCTCGTACTGGCGTTGCTAGCGGTGCTGGGGCTCGAGGAAGAGAAGCGCCGGCACTGAGTTAGGTCTTTTGGTTCTCCTATAGGCATAATGCTTACCGTGCCACATACAAGATGCGGTATCAAGCGTATCCGTGCACCACAAGGGTTCGTGTTCGGGATACAGGAGAAACACGGGGATCTCCGCCGCGCTCAGCGTTCGGGCTATGGAGGAGGAACACTGAGCAGTCGCTAAAAGCAGGGAGAAGTCTTGACCAACGGGCGCACTATATCAGCTAACGTAAAACGGTGCCGCGCCGCACGGCAGACGCTCCGTACACGGTTCATCGGCCCGAGCGAGCGTCCGCCCGTCTCGGCAACCCCCGGGAAACGTTGATATGACTTCTGCTGTCAAGGGTTGCCACAACGGTGAATGTATTTCCCTGATCTCCCTCATGGAGGTCTCTCAGGCCATGGGAAGAGACGGAGCCAGTAAATGCGACGGTTGATCATGCTGATATCCGTGGGTTGGTTACCACCTTACTTGTGTCCGTCGGGCGCCTTCCTCGATTCTCCGCACGAGCGTCTGTTTCAGGCTCTTAACGTCCACGAGGGTTACGCCAAAA
>JBOHHR010000325.1:0-2843 GCA_050725475.1 Gammaproteobacteria bacterium
GGGGCGCAGCGCTCCATGCGGGTGGCATTGAACCGCGAGGTGGAAGATCTGGAAAGCAACCTCCCTTTTTTGGCAACGGTGGGCTCCGTGAGCCCGTATATCGGTTTGTGCGGTACCGTGTGGGGGATCATGAATTCTTTTCAAGCCTTGGGGAATGTCCACCAAGCCACCCTGGCGATGGTGGCCCCCGGGATCTCGGAAGCACTGATCGCCACCGCTATGGGATTGTTCGCGGCCATACCGGCGGTAATCGCGTATAACCGTTATGCGTCGGATGTCGATCGCTTGTACAACCGCTACGACACCTTTGTCGAAGAGTTCTCTTCGATACTACAGCGCCAAGCGCATGCCTGATGCCGGGAGCGGGGAGGGGTGAGAACGGAACGGAGAAAACGCCGGCGCTTGATGTCGGAAATCAATGTGGTGCCTTACATCGACGTGACCTTGGTGTTGCTGATCATCTTCATGATCACGGCCCCCTTGATCACCCAAGGAGTCAAGATCGAGTTACCGAAAATATCCTCTGAGGTATTGCCGCCGCAGGAGCGAGAGCCGGTCATACTATCCGTGGATGCCGGCGGCAGCTATTACATCAACTACGGAGCGGATCGCAACCAGCCCATCGATTCCAAATCGCTGCTCACCCGCGTCGGCACCTTGCTGCGACAGCAGCCCAACACGCGATTCTTGGTGGAAGGGGACGCCAAGGTGGCGTATCGGCGGGTGGTGGAGCTGATGGCATTGTTGCAGGGCGCCGGCGTACCCAGCGTGGGTTTGGTCACCGAGCCGCCGGAAGAGTAAAACCGCTTTTGTTTATGCGGGCTCAGCGGACCCATTACTCTCGGGCGTTCCTGTACGCCATTGCGGTACATGTCCTTGCCCTGGTGCTGGCGGTTTTCAGCCTGCGGTTCGAGGCCCTATACAAACCGCAGTCGGCCTCCCATAAAGAGGTGATTCAAGCTGTGGTCGTGGACCGCAGCGTGCTGGAAAAGGAACGGAGCCGTTCGCGTGCCGCCGAGCAAAAACACAAAGAGGAGGGGCAAAAAAAAATAGAGCAGCAAGGCCGGGAAGCGGAAAAAGAGCGCACAGAAAAAGCGCAGAAGCAGCACAAGGCAGAAAAAGCGCGAGTGGAAAAGGAACAGCAACAGGCATTGACGCGTGAAAAGGAGGCCGCGGAGGAGAAACGCCTCGCGGAACAAAAGCGCAAACTGGAGCAGGAGAAAAAACGCCTGGAACAGGAACAAAAAAGGGCGGCGCAGCAACGAAAGCAAGAGGAGGAAAAAAAGCGCGAAGCCGCGCAACGCGAACAAGAGAAGCAACGTCAAGAGGAGCAAAAGCGCAAGCAGGAAGAACAGCAGCGACGTGAACAGGAGGCGCGCAAGCGGCAGCAGGAAGAGCAAAAACGCCAACAGGAGGAGGCTCGCAAAAAAGCACTGCTGGCGGAGCTGGCCGCGGAAGAAGCGGAACAACAACAACAAGCGGATGCGGAGCGGGTCAATGACGCGATCGCCCGCATCAGTGCTAAGCTCGCGCGGTATTTTAACAAAGCGGGGTTACCATCGGGCTTGGTGTGTAAGGTCAGGGTGCGCACGGTGGCTAGCGGTGACGTGATTTCGGCCCAGGTCGTCGAGTCCAGCGGAAACGCGATGTTCGATCGACAGTGCGAGATCGCCACCCAGAAGGCTTCTCCTCTACCCGTGCCCGCGGAACAGCGGTTGTTCGAGACCTATTTTCGGGACGTCGATATCCGGTTCAATCCATGGGAGTAGCAGTGACACAAGTCAAACCATCTATTCAGGCTCTGGCGTTTTTTCTCGCCTTATTTCTAAGTGCCAAAGCGCAGGCGGTGATCACCATCGAGGTGACCAAGGGCGTGGAAAGCGCTATACCGATAGCCGTCGTACCGTTTGCTGGCGGGACCCAGGTCGCGGCAATGCCGGTGGACGTCGCCCAGGTAGTGAACGCGGATCTTGCCGGCAGCGGCCGCTTCAACACCCTGGCCAGTGCCGATCTGCCATCGCAGCCGCATCGGTTCGCCGAGATCCAGTTTGACGATTGGCGGCGCCTGGGGATGGAAAATCTGGTCATCGGGACCCTGGCGCCCACCCCTTCGGGCGATTACGCGATCGAGTTCCGCGTCGTGGATACCTTCAACGCCACCCAGCTCGCCGGGTATCAAATCGTAAGCCCGCCCGACGATCTGCGCTTGGCGGCGCACCGCATCGCAGACCGCATCTATGAATTGCTGATCGGTGAACCCGGCGCCTTTGCTACCCGAATCAGCTACGTCACGGTCGCCAAAGACACCCGCGGCAAAGCCGTGTATCAACTGCAGCTTGCCGACGCCGATGGCTATAATCCCAAGACCTTGATGGAGTCGGCCGATCCCATCCTTTCTCCCGCCTGGTCGCCGGACGGGCGCAAGCTCGCGTATGTTTCGTTCGAAGGCAAGAATCTGACGGTTTATGTGCAGCATATAGCTACCGGTCACAGAGAAGTGGTGGCCGCCGGCCCCGGCATAAACAGCGCTCCCGCGTGGTCACCGGACGGGGGCCGGCTTGCCGTGACCTTGTCTCGGGATGGCAACGCTGAAATCTATGTGTTGACTCTGACGGGGCGCCGTTTGCAGCGACTAACCAATGATCCCGCGATTGACACCGAGCCCGCGTGGTCCCCGGATGGCCGCCTGATCGCTTTTACCTCCGATCGGGGAGGCACGCCGCAAGTGTACCAAGTGGCCGCGAACGGCGGTCGTCCAGAGCGGATCACGTTGGGGATGGGGCCTTATAACGCACGGCCCAGCTATTCCCATGACGGCCGTTTGATGGCGCTGGTGCATGGTG
>JBOHHR010000326.1:0-4778 GCA_050725475.1 Gammaproteobacteria bacterium
TCCTAATGGATGTATCGGACGAAAGGGCAGTTAAGCAGATGACCCCTTACCTTTAGGAACCTATTGAAGTCGAAAGTAATTGAGGTAACCGATGCCCAAAGCTAAAAGGGCCGTCACGGCCTATGCCAGGCACAAAAAGATAATCGCCCAAGCCAAAGGTTATCGCGGGCGGCGCAAGAACGTTTTTCGGGTAGCCAATCAAGCGGTCATAAAGGCGGCCCAATACGCGTATCGCGACCGGCGCCAGCGTAAACGCCAATTTCGGGCCCTGTGGATTGCTCGCATAAACGCGGCGGCTCGACAATATGGGCTTTCGTACAGCCGATTCATGGCGGGGCTCAAAAAGGCTGCGGTAGCGCTGGACCGTAAAATCCTTGCAGATATCGCGGTTTTCGACCAGGCGGCCTTCGCCGAATTGGCAAGCAGAGCCAAAGGTGCTCTGGATTAGACGCCGTCCCCAGACCTCCGCCCTGCATGCCTTTAGAGATAGTGGAGCCGCGCCGCAGCGGCCATCCACGCGATGCAAAATCTACAAGAACTGGCCCGACAAGCCCAAGCTGAAATCGAAGCGGCTAGAGATTTGGCCGCGCTAGAACAACTTCGCATACGGTATCTCGGAAAAAAAGGCATTCTGAGCGCACAACTGAAGCGGCTCGGTGAATTGTCGGCGGCTGAACGCCCTCAAGCGGGCAAGGCCGTTAATGACGTCAAAGCCCAAGTCAGTGGCGCGCTCGAACAGCGAAAAACATCGCTTCAGGAGCAGCAATTCGCGAGGCTCCTCGAAGAGCAGGGTATCGATATTTCTTTACCGGGTCGAGGAGAGGAGCGCGGCGGGTTACACCCGGTGACACGCACGTTAACGCGCATCGAAGGCTTGTTTATGCAGATCGGCTTCGAGGTTGTCGAGGGCCCGGAGATAGAGGACGACTACCACAATTTCGAAGCGCTGAATATTCCTGCCGAGCATCCGGCCCGTGCGATGCACGATACTTTTTACATCGACGAGCACACCCTGTTACGCACGCATACCTCTCCCGTTCAGATCCGCGTGATGGAGAAGCGGACACCCCCACTGCGCATCATCGCGCCGGGCCGAGTTTACCGCTGCGATTCCGATTTGACGCACACGCCCATGTTTCATCAGGTCGAGGGTTTGATGGTCGATGATGAAGTCAGTTTTGCTGATCTTAAGGGTGTACTGGAGCGTTTCATGCGCTGCTTTTTCGAGCGGGACGACTTGAAACTGCGGTTTCGCCCTTCTTATTTCCCGTTTACAGAGCCGTCCGCCGAGGTCGATATCCATTGTGTCATGTGTTTTGGGCAGGGGTGCCGGGTATGCGGGCAGACGGGGTGGTTGGAAGTACTCGGGTGTGGCATGGTCCACCCCAACGTGTTCCAGAGCGTTGGCATCGACAACGAAGCCTATACGGGCTTCGCTTTCGGTCTTGGGGTAGAACGTTTGGCCATGTTGAGATACGGCATTAACGATATACGGCTCTTCTTCGAGAACGATTTAAGGTTCCTAAGGCAGTTCCAATAGACCCCTTTTCCCTCCGGCGGATCACGGTTCCAGGCAGGGAGGCAGCGTGTAGCACTGTTTAAAGCATGAAAGTTTGCGAAAGCTGGCTCAGGGATCTCGTCAACCCAGCCATTTCCACTGAGACCCTAGTCGAGCAATTGACGATGCACGGACTGGAGGTCGCCGCTGTTACCGACATCGCTCCGAGTTTTCAAGGAGTCGTGGTGGCCGAAGTCAAGGAGGTGCAGACGCATCCCAACGCCGAGAGACTAAAGCTCTGCCGAGTGCACCTTGGAAGCGGTGAACAAGTCTCGGTCGTATGCGGTGCCGATAACGTGAGTATTGGCAAGCGTGTCGCGATGGCTCGGATCGGTGCGGTGCTTCCAGAAAATCACGTGATCGAAGCTGCGAGCGTACGGGGTATCGAGTCGCAAGGCATGTTGTGTTCAGCGGCGGAACTAGGGCTTGCGGAGGATCCCTCCGGATTGCTGCTCCTGCCCGATGACGCACCGCTTGGAACGGATGTGGGTGATTACCTGAAGCTTGATGACCGTGCTATCGAATTGGAGCTTACCCCGAATAGGGGTGATTGCCTCTGCGTGCGTGGATTGGCGCGCGAGGTGGGAATGTACAACCGATGTGAGGTCGTGTTCCCCTGGATCCAGTCGATTGAGAGCGCAACCGATGAGCGGGCAAACGTTAACGTTGTCGCGCCCGATGGATGCCCAAGATACGCGGGGCGCATTATCAGAAATATCGATCCGAAAGCGAGCACACCGTTGTGGATGCGAGAGCGCCTGCGGCGCTGTGGGCTAAGAGCAATCAATCCGATTGTGGATATAACCAACTACGTGATGCTCGAGCTAGGCCAACCCTTACACGCCTTTGATTCGTCCAAATTGCGGGGTGGCGGAGTCGTGGTGCGTTACGCCCACCTAGGCGAGCTCATCGCGTTGCTCGACGGCCAAACGCTAGAGTTAGGCCCAAATACGCTGGTTATCGCAGACAGCGACGGCGCTATTGCGCTTGCCGGGATCATGGGCGGCAGAGATACAGCCGTGGACGAGGGCACTCGAGACGTTTTCCTGGAAAGCGCATTTTTCACACCCACGGTAATGGCGGGTAAGGCTCGCCGCTATCGCTTGCAGACCGACTCCTCCCAGCGCTTCGAGCGCGGGGTAGATTATGAGCTACCAAGGCTCGCAGCGGAGAGGGCAACGGGCTTGTTGCTTGAGATCTGTGGTGGTCAAGCAGGGCCGCTGGTGTGTGTGGACGACGCGGCCCACTTACCCACGCGAGCATCCATTACCGTGCGCCGAGCACGGGTGAAGCGACTGCTGGGCATAGACCTACCGACAAGTCAAGTAAAGGATGACCTACAACGGCTGGGCATGAGCGTTGAAGAAAAGGGAAGCGGCTTGCACGTCACCCCCCCCTCCTTTCGATTCGATGTGCGTATTGAAGCGGACGTGATCGAAGAGATCGTACGGGCTCACGGTTACGAGTTGGTCCCCAGCCACGTACCAGATGCTCACATGTCCATGGCGCAGAGTCCCGAAGCCGATATAGATCTGGCGAGGGTCAAGCAGGTGCTGGTGGATCGCGCTTATCAGGAAGTCGTCACGTACAGCTTCGTCGATCCGAACCTACAGTCGAAGTTTATCGGTAACGATGAGCCGATACTGCTTGCAAACCCCTTATCCAGTGAGATGGCGGCCATGCGCACCAGCCTGGTCCCGGGCTTAGTCGGTGCCCTACGTTATAACCATTACCGCCAACAAAATCGGATCCGCTTGTTTGAAACAGGCTTAGTGTTCACGAAGGGAGCCAATAAGCCCTTTCAATACCCCGCGATCGGCGGGATCGTAAGCGGTCCAGCGATGCCGGAACAGTGGGGACAAACCGGGAGAGATGTCGACTTTTTCGACCTGAAGGGCGATGTACAGGCGCTACTGTCGCTATGCAACGCGCACCAAGCTGCATTCCGGCCAACAGAGCGCCCCGGTTTGCACCCGGGACAAACCGCCGAAATCGACTTGGATGAGGGTTGTATTGGGTTTTTGGGTCTGATTCATCCTGCGCTTGTACGGAAGCTGGAACTTTCAGCGGCCGTTTACGTTTTTCAGCTACAGCAGGCCGCCGTCACGCGAGGCATAGTGCCGGGCTACGCCCAATTTTCTCGATTGCCTACAGTCCGACGCGATCTTTCGGTGGTGGTCTCTAATGAAGTCACGGCGTCGCAAGTGTTCGAATGTCTGCGCCGTACCGCGGTGAGGGAGCTCAAAGACTTTCAGTTATTTGATCTGTATCAGGGCAAAGGTATTGATTCGGGAGAAAAAAGTTTAAGTTTGGGCTTGATCTTTCAGGGAATTTCGAGCACGCTTATAGATGGTGATGTGGATAAAATGGTTGCAGACATCCTTGCTCGGCTTTGCAGCGAGTTGGGGGCTAGACTGCGAGACTAGAGGCGAGAGGAATCCATCTATGGCATTAACCAAGGCTGATATGGCCGAGGCGCTGTTCCAGGAATTGGGCCTGAACAAGAGAGAGGCAAAGGAGCTTGTCGAGCTTTTTTTTGAGGAGATTCGAGCCGCTTTGGAGTCGGGTCGGCAGGTCAAGCTATCGGGGTTCGGCAATTTCGATCTGAGAAAAAAGAATCAACGACCGGGCCGGAATCCGAAAACGGGAGAGGAGATCCCCATTAGTGCACGGCGCGTGGTCACTTTTCGTGCAGGCCGTAAGCTAAAGGAAAGAGTAGAGTCCTATGCTGGAAGCAGTAACTGACCTAGACCTTCAGCCGATACCGACTAAACGATACTTCACCATCGGCGAAGTAAGCGAGCTTTGCTTAGTGAAACCGCATGTTCTGCGTTATTGGGAGCAGGAATTTCCCCAGCTCAAACCGATTAAGCGGCGCGGCAATCGGCGTTACTATCAACGCCAAGACGTTATATTGATCCGTCAGATCCGCAGCTTGCTGTACGAACACGGGTTCACCATAGGGGGTGCACGACAGCGTTTGTCTGGAGACGAGGTTAAAGCCGACTCCTACTTGAGCCAGCAGATCGTAAAACAGCTTAAAAATGAGCTAGAAGAAGTTTTGGCGATTCTGAAAGCATAACGCGACAACGAAACAAACGAATCGGGGCGTAGCGCAGCCTGGTAGCGCACCTGAATGGGGTTCAGGGGGTCGGAGGTTCAAATCCTCTCGCCCCGACCAATAAATCAATAAGTTATGTAGGTACCTGGTCCTATACCC
>JBOHHR010000327.1:0-3028 GCA_050725475.1 Gammaproteobacteria bacterium
CATGCCGGAAGCCGCGCACGAACAGTTGAGCAAAGTGTTAAAGATCCAGCTCGTCGCTTTCATCACCCTGATGCTGATGACGACGAGAAAACGCCTGGACGCCTTGGTCTGGGTCATCGTCCTCTCATTGGGGTTCTACGGGGTGAAGGGCGGGCTATTCGCCCTGCTCACAGGCGGTAGTTACAAGATATGGGGGCCCGACGGCAGCTTCATCGGGGGGAATAACGAGATAGGATTGGCGCTGGCCATGACGTTGCCGTTGATGTACTACCTTAAGTTAAGCTCCGAACGCCCTTGGGTACGGCGCGCACTGTTAGTCGCCATGTTACTCACCGCCTTGACCATCCTCGCGACATACTCCCGCGGCGCTTTTTTAGCCGCCGGGTCTATGGTCATGGTTTTGGTGTTAAAGAGCGAGCGCAAATTTGCGTTCCTCACCTCGGTGGCGATCGTGATCCCTGTTCTGATCACCTTTATGCCGGGTGAGTGGTGGGAACGTATGGCATCGATTAAGGACTATCAACAGGATGAATCGGCGATGGGTAGGATCAATGCGTGGAGTTTCGCTTATAACCTGGCAAAGGACAGGCCTCTTGTCGGCGGAGGGTTCGAAGCATTCACACCTGAGCTTTTCTCCAAGTACGCTCCGATCCCCACTGACGTCCATGATGCGCATAGCATCTATTTTGAGATCTTAGGCGAGCACGGATTTGGAGGACTCGTGCCGTTTCTCTTGCTTGGGTTTTTGGCTTTCTGGGCAGGTACTTGGATCATCAAAAACACCCCCGATCGGGTAGAGATGAAATGGCACCGCGAGCTCGCCGCGATGACCCAAGTCAGTCTGGTTGGCTATGCCGTGGGCGGCGCATTTTTAGGTTTGGCTTATTTCGATCTCTACTACCATTTACTGGCCCTCATGGCGTTAAACCGTTCGCTTCTTGAGAAGGTGCTGTATGCCGATGCTCCAAAGGCGCTTGATAGAATGCGCTTTGTCTCGACTGTCAAGACGCGCCTGCGCACGCGCGGAAATGTCGTTTCTAAGCGCCGAACGGGGATCTGAACGACTCACCCGAGTTGGCACGCCCTTCTATATAGCTAGCTCAAATGGCCGGCTTTGTGGTCGTTATCCCCTCGGAACAAGATAGCATCTTGGCCCCTGGCTTATTTCGCACTGCAATCGATAGCGCAAGTCAGGTGTGGTCCACGCCCCAAATAAACGACGCTACGGAACCCTGGGCCTCAGCGGCTGCCTTTGCGCGCCGTAACGGTTCAGGGTCAGCCATTGCGAGCGATGGGCCTAACGGAAGCTGGTTGCTCGCAATCGGGGCATGGTTTCATGGCGATGGATACGCCAGTGGTTCGGAGTCGCTTTTGCTGCAAGCCTATTTGCGAACCGGCGGGCTGGAGCTGGCGCGAGCCCTTGAGGGCTTTTTTTGTATCGCCATCGGTGACGGCCGTACCCAACAGGTGCTGGTCATTACGGACATCATCGGCAGCTGTCATTGTTTTATGCGTCGATCGGATTCCGGGATCGCCATTTCTAGCTCTTCTTTGCTGCTTGCGGGACTTTCCGATTTTCATCTGGACCCGCTAGCCTGTCAGGAGTACCTGGGTAGCGGAACCGTTTACGAAGATCGGACCATCTACCAGGAGGTGCGCAAGCTCGCCGGTGCTTCGGTGCACGTATTCTCTAGCGGAGCGCTACGCCGTGTCGAAAGATACTGGGATATCTCAAATACGGCCGAGAACCCGCTAAAACCCAGCGCAGCGCCCTCCCATCTGTGGGAAACCCTGGTCAGTGCAGCCACCCGCATCGGAAAGACTTTTACCAAGCCAGTCTGTGACCTCACAGGCGGTTATGACTCGCGCGCACTGGTGGCCGCATTTTTGGGGTCCGGGGTGCCGTTTTCGACCACGGTATCGGGGGATCAACACAGCGCCGATGTGCGGGTTTCCAAAACGCTCGCGGGGCTGGCGCATCTACCCCATGTGCACTCGGTGCTTGAGAGCCCGGTAGGATTTGATGACGTGAAAGCCGCCGTGCAACTGACCGATGGCGAGTACGATGCACTTGAGTATGCCCGCATCATGCGCATCCACCAACAGCTCGCGACGCGCTTTGATATCAGCTTGAACGGCTCTTTTGCGGAGATCGGGCGTGGCTATTGGTGGGATCTGCTTTGGCCGCACGCGGGGAAGCGCGGCGCTATCGATGCCTATACCATCGCACGGCGACGTTTCGCACCCAGTGAGCCCTTTTTTCCATGGTTCGCCGCGGAGAAGCGGATCGACCTGCCCTCCCACTTTGCTGGGGTTGTGCAGCGTACGAATGCGGGACTTGAGGGACTTCCCACCACTCTTCAGATCGACAATGTCTACCTAATGATGCGCATGCAACGCTGGCAAGGGCGGATCGCCAGCAGCAGCAATCAGCTTTGGCCTTGCCTTTCGCCGTTCATGTTCCGTTCGGTGTTGGAAGCGATGCTACGGGCGCCGGCGCAATGCCGGCGCCGCAGCTTACTCATCCGCACTATGCTGGCGCGGTTCCGCCCTCAGCTCGCCGCGTATCCCTTGGAGCACGGCTATCCCGCCGCGCCCGTGACTTTGAACAATGTGTACCGGTTTTGGCCGCTGCTCTCATACTATGGCGCGAAGGTCTGGTCGAGGGTGAGGACAAAACTGCCTCTCCCGCGATCGGCCCCTTCTTCTCCGCGGCCCCTTACTCACCTCCTAGAATCAAAAAAAATGTTGCCGGATCCGGAGCGCCTGCATTCTATCGATTTATTCGATCCGCTTGTCTTGCGGCAGCGGCTGGATCCCGATCACCCTCTGTATGCTCGGCTATTGAGCTTGGAACTGGCACTAGAGCACTTGGCACAGGCGGGATCGAGCCCCACGGCGCGCTAAATCGTTTCAGAGCCTTAGGCGCAGGATTCCATACGATGCGCAGTCGGTATAAGTATCTACCGAAATTCCATTTCTTCCGACAGACATGCTGCTAAGCTTAGACATGACACGATCCACACGG
>JBOHHR010000328.1:0-10384 GCA_050725475.1 Gammaproteobacteria bacterium
AACCACCTCGGTCTGTACGCCGAGCAGACCGGCGACAGCGGCGAGGCCCTCGGTAACTTCCCGCAGGCGTTCACCCACCTCGCCTTGATCAGCGCCGCCTTCAACCTGGACCGAACGCTCGGCTCACGGTGAGTCGACGGAATGACCGAGGCCCAAGGAAGGGCGTTGGACGACGACGGCGCGGCTCGCGCTCGCCGTTCGTGCCATCCCGGGCGTCATGGCGACGGGTCTCTTCCTCGGCATGGTTACACGCCGTGCCGTGGAGGCAATCGTTGGGCGGATAGTAACGTTCTGCTTGAGGTAGCTATAATCACGGCGGGCCGCAAGGAGCATTCACCATACCCAATCGAACAGCGGTGCAACAACAAAAAGGAGACGCCGGTGTACGCCAAGAAAATTATAGAATACCTCGGCAACAAGAAGGGCGTCGATGTGCGCATTAACGGCAGCCGGCCGCATGATATCCAAGTGCACAACTCGAGCTTGTATCGGCGCCTGCTCTTTAACTACAGCCTGGGGCTGGGGGAAGGCTACATGCGAGGAGATTGGAGCTGCGAGGACCTCGAGGGGATGTTAAGACAATGCCTGCAGATCCTGGTCCGCTCCGAGAACGTGAGCCTGCTCTCGCGAATTCAGCACACCGCACTGAATATGCAATCAGCTTTGAGAAGCAGGCAAGTCGCCGAGCGCCATTATGATATCGGAAACGATCTCTATGAGGCGATGTTGGATCCCTACATGCAATACAGCTGCGCGTACTGGAACAACCGCGCCACCACCTTGGAAGACGCCCAGCTCGCGAAAATGGATCTCATTTGCCGAAAGCTGCGCTTAGAATCGGGATTGAAAATACTGGATATCGGGTGCGGATTTGGCGGATTGATGAAGCACATGCGGGACAAATATGCGGTTGATGTGGTCGGAATATCCTTGTCAAAGGAGCAGAAAAGTTACGGTGAGGCGCGATTCGGAGTCGATATCGCTCTGCAGGACTATCGCGATTTAGCTCAGTACTCCAGAAGCTCTTTCGACCGAGTGGTGTCTGTCGGAATGATGGAGCACGTAGGCTACAAGAATCATCGGAGATTCTTCGCTCTCGTACGCCACGTCATCAAAGATGATGGAATTTTTCTTTTACAGACGATCGGGGGCAACGTATCGGTCAAAAGGCCCGATGACTGGGTGGATAAGTATATCTTCCCGAACGGTATGGCTCCCTCGATAGGGCAAATCGGCAAGGCTATCGAAGGACTGTGGGTGATGGAGGACTGGCACAACCTCGGACCGAGTTATGCGAGAACTCTCGATGCCTGGCACACGCGGTCGGAGCGATTTTTTAGCACCAGCGACCGCTACTCGTCCGAATTCCAGAAGATGTGGGAGTTCTATCTCATGGGCAGCAAGGTCATATTCGATATCCGGATGTCACAGCTCTGGCAAATACTGTTCACTCCGAAAGGGGCTAGAGGAGGGCTCGAGCGCATAATGTGAGATACAGCCTCTAGCGATCGCGCCCCAGAGCCTGCCATCACAACACTCGCTTTTCAGATCACGCCAAATACAGCGCGCAAGAATTCCAAGGCCTGGGTATAGATGCCTGGCCGCTGCGCTTCCCGTGGCCCGGATATGTTGAGCACCCGTATGCCATCCTCGGCAAACCAGTCCACTACCACCATTGCCGAAGGGTCATTCAAATCGATGACCAGACATGGCTTGCCCCATCGGGACGCCACCCTCACCGTCAGGACGGTACCTCCTTCAAGCGCTCCGCGCTTGAGGATAAGTGTGCCGTCCGCATCGCGTACGTTCCACTCCGTACGCTGGGCATAACCAGCGGATGGCGTTTCGGCGAGCGGATAGTGCTCTGAGATGGCGCCATCGTCTGCGCGCCTTCCTCTGGGACACCAGCCGCCGATGGCTATTTTCGCGGCGCGCGCAGCATCTAGGGCAGCCCTGTCCACACCGGTTTGACCCCCCGACAGAACCCTCTCGATCATGCATTGAACACTTTACCCGTAGAACATGTCTAATTTTAAGCGTTTGTAAGAACAGAGGGATAGACCATGAATTTGTTTGACATCATTTTTGCCGGAACTGGGCTCATCATGGGCTGGGGACTATCCCGATTTATCCCTACAACTCGCCCACGGTTGCTGCTGGTGACAGTTTGGCTAATTGCTGCCGTATTGGGATCGCTGATGCCCTTTTAACTCTCTGACAGGAACTGGCCCTCGACGCGGCCCGCCCCCGGGTTGCCGTTGTTGTCCGTACTCTGTCCAACGCTGCCGCGCTGATCCACTCGCCGTTGGGGTGTTCTATCCAGACGAAGTTGTTGGGCACGTTCACGTTCAGGCACGTTCCTGTGCCAGGGCAGTTGCCGCCGATGGCCTCAAAGTCACGCTCGCAGCAGAAGGTGCTGGGGCCGTTGTAGTTGCCACAGGCGGCCTGTTGAACCTGTTGGTTCTCTCGCGGGGTGGTCGTCCCGTCGCCGTCGAGGTCGTGGTTGTTCATGTTGTTCGGGTGGTTGGGACAGGTGGTATCGTTGTCCTCGACGATGAGCCGTATCCGGCCAGGCCCCGCAGAGACAACGGTGAGGGGTCCGTTACCCTGCCCCGTCATATCAAGGCGGTTTAAAGTGTTTGGATGATTGGTGTGATCGTTGGAGAACCTTACGTCGGTGCCGTTGACGTAGGGCAGGCGGTAGACACCCTTGGAGACGGGAAGAGGTTGCGGGTCCTGGGCAAGGACGTTACCAACGCCCAGCAGGCTCAGGAACGATAACAGTGCCGACGCCAACGTTGCCTCCACCGGTTGCTAGAACTATATTGTCATCGGAATTGTTGTTCAGAAATAGCCCGGCATTGACGCCGTCAATTTCGTTGCCGTCAAGGAGCATGGCTTGTTGAACAAGCGATCGTTCCGCGCTTAGAGAAAGACGTACCGGGGCTCAGGCAGGCAAGCCTTGGGCGACACAGGAGCATGTCAGATGAACTTTCTCGTGAACCTCGACGTTGATGATCTCGACAAAGCAGCCTGCTTTTACGGTTCTGCGTTTGGATTGAAGGTCGGCCGTCGCTTCGGAGCTTTCGCAGTAGAGATGCTCGGGAGTTCGGCCCCAATCTACCTGCTCGTCAAATGACCTGGGACGTCGGCCTCGGATACAACCTCGCAGCGTCGGAATTACGAGCGCCATTGGACGCCGATCCATCTCGATTTTGTGGTTGACGAGATCGAAGCGGCGGTTCAGAGAGCTGTATCGGCTGGAGCGCGGCTAGAGAAGCCCATCGCTACGCACCAGTGGGGCAAGCTCGCTCTCATGGCTGATCCCTTCGGGCACGGGTTCTGTTTCGTCCAGTTCCTCGGGCGAGGCTATGACCAAATCACGCAGTAAATGCCGATCATCGGCATGGCGCAGTGTCGCCCAACAAAGCGCTTGAGCCGACGCTTACACCGCTGGGTGCTGCGGCCGGCGTTCTGCATTTCGAGGCCGGGCTGGTGGTCGTGTTTCCCGCGCTGATCGCGGTGTCGGGGCTGGTGCTGTGGTGGGTCGGGCGCCGTTACCGCAGTGACTGAAAGCGGTAATGATGATGGCGACCGAACTCGAGGATGGCGCGGCCGAGACGCTGACCGGGGCGCTCGTGCTGAGCCTGGCGTACGGAACGGATGGGCAGGCACCCAGTTGGTTCATAGAGCATTCCGCGGTCATCAAATCGTTGCTTGCATGCTGGCAATAGTGGAGGTGGAGACAAAGACTAAGCCGAGGCCGTGCCGGGCGCGTGCCCAGATAATTCCCAACGTGTCAGTCGTAAGCCTTGGACAGCAGTGCCGGGCCGATAGATGATGCCCTCTTGCATGAAGTAGTCGCCAAAGCCCGGGTTTGCGGGATGCGGCGTGCCTTCGGTGATGAAACGGTTGCAGTCCGCAGCGATGTCGATGCTGAAGATCAAATCTCGTCATCCGCCTGCGCGGAACCGACGAACAACGCGAGGACGGCAGCGGTGCTGCCGAACGCGATGTGTGCAGTGTTTGTGGTGACCATGGGCGTTTCCCCAAGTTTTCGTTGATGTCTGGGATCGATGCCGTCCCTCATTTGCGACCGCCGTCGAGGCGATGTCCGAATAGGTTATCCGACGTTTTTTACAGTTGCGTGAAGCCGGGGATACGCTCGGCGTAGGCAAGCGTAATGGCAAAAGAAGTCGCGAGAAAGGCAGCGATAATAAGGTCGCGATCAGCCGTTGCATGTGCCTCCAGCGAATACGCTTGAACCATTCATGTTACTGTCATCAAAGCATAACCTGAACGCAACATTGCTGATTTAAAATCGCGGCTTCCGCCATAGCAAACAGGAGCTGCAATGGAAAACAAGCCGCGGACGTTGGTTAACGCCGCTGATAATGACGCGACAAACAATCCTTCCGCTAACGATCCGTTTTCAAACGTCCTGCAGCGTTATATCTCGCGCCGGAATGTTCTGCGCGGCGGTTTAGGTGCGGCGGCGGTCTGTATGCTGGGTCTGCCGCTTGCAGGCTACGTCGCGGATCGGCCAAACGGAGGCCAGGGCAAGTCAGCTGCGCGCCGCGCCCGGAATCTAGGCTTCGAATCCATCCCCGGCTCGCTCGGTCAAGGTGCCGGACGGCTATCGCGTGCAGGTCTTCGTTCCCTGGGGAACGCCGATCAACGGATCAGCGCCTGAATTCGATGAAGTCAACGCGAGCAATACCGCGGCTGAGCAGGCCCAGCAGGTCGGCGAACACCACGATGGCTTGCGGTACTTTCCATTTCCGGCGGGCTCGGAGAGTTCCGATCACGGCCTGCTGGTAATAAACCACGAGTACATTGACCAGCAATACATTCACAACCCGCCTTTCGTCTTCGATGGCAGCACGCCGCGCACCGACGTGGATGGCGTGCGCAAGGAGGTTAACTGCCACGGGATTTCGGTGCTGGAAATCGTGAAGAAGAAGAGCGGCGAATGGATGCTGGTGGACTCGGGCTTCAATCGCCGCATCACGGGTGCAACCGCCATGCTGTTGCGCGGGCCGGCGGCCGGCAGCGATTTGTTGAAAACTAAATACTCGCCTGACGGAATGTTCACGCGCGGTACGCTGCAAGACTGTGCGATGGGCTTTACGCCTTGGGAAACCTATCTCGCCTGTGAAGAAAACTGGAACGATTACTTTGTCAACAAGGATGCCGAACAGCCGCGCGAGCATAGCCGCTATGGAGTCGCGGATGAAGCGACCCGGTTCGGGTGGGACACAGCAGCCGGCAGCGTGGAAGAAGAAGACGATGAGTTCGCGCGCTTCAACGCCACGAGCACCGGCGCCGACGCCACCGAAGATTATCGTAACGAGCCCAATCAGTTTGGCTGGGTTGTCGAGATCGACCCGTATGATCCGAGCGCCATCCCGGTCAAGCGCACGACCTTCGGACGTTTTGCGCACGAAGGCTGTTGGATAAGCAAAGTTGAGAAGGGCAAGCAGCTTGCGTTCTACATGGGAGACGATGGGCGATTCGAATACATCTACAAGTTCGTTACCAAACAGACTTACCACCCCCGAACCGCGGGCGGCTTTCTGCTCGATGACGGCACGCTCTATGTCGCAAAATTCAACGATGACGGCACCGGCGAATGGCTGGCGCTCGAGTTCGGCCAAAACGGGCTCGACGCGAACGCGCCGGAGCCTTTCACGAACCAGGCAGACGTTTTGGTGAACACACGGCGCGCCGCGGATGTAGTGGGCGCGACTCCGATGGACCGCCCCGAGTGGGGAGCGGTGCATCCCAAGACTGGAGAGGTCTACATGTGCCTGACCAACAACACAAGCCGCGGTAACGGCGAGGTCGATTCGAATTTCGCCGAGCAGCAAGCGGGTCAGGACATTGGCCCGGATGCGCCCAACCCGCGCGCGGTCAATTCCTACGGTCATATCATCCGCTGGCGTGAAGCCGGCGACGATCCCGCCGCGACGAGTTTTACTTGGGACGTCTTCGTCTTCGGTTCGCGCGCCGATCAGCCCGCTGAAATCAATCGATCGGGTCTGACCGAGGACAATCAGTTCGCGAGCCCCGATGGCTTGTGGTTCGATCCGCGCGGTATTTTGTGGATTCAGAGTGACGACGGCAGCAATGTGCGCGAGGTCACCAACAATCAGATGCTCGCGGTGATCCCGCACGCGCTGGGCACGGATGGTATTACGCCGGACAATCAGCACGAGCTGCGGCGATTCCTCGTGGGGCCACTGGAGTGCGAGGTGACCGGCGTGCACATGACGCCGGACAACCGCAGCATGTTTGTCAACATCCAGCACCCCGGCGAGGATGGCGATCCAGCCAATCCCACCAGCACCTTCCCGGGCGGTCCCGGCACGCGGCCGCGCTCGACGACCTTGGTAATCACGCGAGAGAACGGCGGCGTCATCGGAGGCTGAAGCATTCGGGCGAGATGAGTCAGTCGGTGATTCAATTTTGAGGCGCAGTCGCGTTTAGATCGATAAGAACGTTAAGCGGCCAAATAAGACCTAGCAAGGTCGGTGGCTCATCGCCGCTCCATTGCCGGTCCATTGTTTTAGCCCAAACATCCTCAACCCAAATACCCGCAATGAGGCTGTCACGTTGATGGGTTAGATTTTCGCCCGTCGAACACCAACAAAGGAGACGCTGCCATGAAATCGAACCTTGTACTCAACTCCTCGCCGCCGGCAGTTACGCCGCGTTGTGGATCTCCGGGCTTGTAATACACCTGTAATGCAATCGTAAGCAAATAAGTCCCTTTCGTATGCTAGGGTTAATTCTCCAAACTGTTACCAAGCTAAGGGGAACCCAATGCTATCGAGAACAACTGTATCCATGATCGCTGCTGTGTTTATCGCAACGCCGATGCTCGCGACGGTTGCACACGCCGATGGAGTTAGCGACGACCTGGGCCAGGAACACTTGGTAAACACGCACCGGAAGAATGGAAAGAATCACGCGCAGCTTGGTCCTCGGCCGTTCTATTTGGTGGAAAAAATGGGAAAGGGTACGCTCAAAACTGCGCTTCAGGAATGCTCCGATGGCCCGTTTTACAAGACCGATTTCTCGATCGGCCACCGCGGCGCTGCTTTGCAGTTCCCCGAGCACACCAAGGAGTCCTACCAGGCGGCCGCTCGCATGGGTGCCGGAATTCTTGAATGTGACGTGACCTTCACCAAGGATCTGGCACTCGTATGCCGCCACTCGCAGTGCGATCTCCACACCACCACCGACATCCTCGTCACGCCGTTGGCCGAAAAGTGCTCCGTGCCCTTCAGCCCTGCTGAATTCGATCCGGATACCGGCGCGCTTACCAAAGCGGCATCGGCCCAGTGCTGCACCAGCGACATCACGCTGGACGAGTTCAAGACGCTCTGCGGCAAGATGGATGCGAGCAATCCCAATGCGACTACCGCCGCGGAGTTTCTCGGTGGCACCGCCAGCTTTCGCACAGATCTGTACGCCACCTGTGGCACCCTCCTCACCCACGCTGAGAGCATCGAGCTGTTCAAAGAGTTGGATACGAAGATGACGCCAGAGCTCAAAGTCCCCAGCGTGCCGATGCCCTTCAACGGTTTCTCACAGGACGATTACCGCCAGAAGCTGATCGATGAATACAAGGCGGCCCAGGTCAATCCACACATGGTGTACGCCCAATCCTTCAACCCCGATGACGTGCGCTACTGGATTGAGCACGAGCCACAATTCGGCAAGCAGGCGGTTTACCTCGACGACCGCTACGAGACCCTTCCCGGTTTCGATCCGAACGTTCCCTCGACCTGGGTGCCCAGTATGGAGGAGATCGTCACCGATGGCGTGAAGATCATCGCGCCGCCCATGTGGGTGCTCCTAACGGTCGAAAACAGCAAAATCGTGCCTTCGAAGTACGCCAAGGCGGCCAAGGCCGCAGGCCTCGATATCATTACCTGGACCACAGAGCGTTCCGGGCGCATCGTCGAGGACGTGTTGATCGGCGGCGACACCTTCTACTATCAGTCGACGCTCGATGCGATCAGCAACGACGGCGACATCCTGGTCACCCTCGATGTGCTCGCGAAGGACGTGGGTATTCTGGGCATCTTCTCCGACTGGCCCGCCACGGTCACCTACTACGCTAACTGCATGCATCTCTGACTCGGGCCCGAAGAGGCGCCAAACTGTCTCGACATTCGGCACCGAGGGAATGAATGGCCCGAAAAGTCCCCGATCCTGGACCCAGGACGCGGGTGATTGACACCCCGCAGGTTCAGCCGTACCCTCACTTTTGAGGAAAAAGGGCGTTTAAAAATCCTATACGTGAGGCTTTTCAATCTGATCCGTGACACCCACGCCCAGGGGTGGTGTTCGCGGGATCGTCACCTTGCGGAGATCTCGCGCCTGTGAACAGCCACAGTCGGCTATCCGCTGTACGAAATAACCGCAAGCGGCATGAATTCGGCGGGCGTCGGTGAGGGGGGAGCAGAACCGCTTCCGCATTACGGCAGAGAACCGCCAGGATAATTCCGGGCTGCTCGCCATCGATTGGAGGCAACCTGACCCCATGGTCTCGCTTCAGATCCGCGATGTCGAGGGTAACGTTGCCTCAGAGCACCGGTTGCAGTTGAGCGAGATAACAACACCCGTCTTGCAGCAACCGGCTAACGGCTAAGAGAAGGGAAAAAACCATGAAACTCAGTGAGCTTACCTTGATCGTTCCCACTCGGAACGAGGAAAAGAATATCGCGCGCTTCCTAGGCTCGGTACCCAACACTGTGGCGTTGATGGTGGTGGACGCGAGCGAAGACCGCACCGTCGAGCTCCTCGAGCGCGAGAGAGGAGGACAGCTCAAGATCTTGCGCTGTTACGGAAACATCAGTCAGGCGAGACAATTGGGAGCTGCTTGCACGAGCACGCCGTGGTTGCTTTTTAGCGACGCCGATGTCGAATTTTCATCCGAGTATTTCAGCCGTGTACAAAGGCATGACGGTGCCGATGTCATCTACGGACCGAAACTGTCCCAAGATGGCTACGCCAGTCATTATCGCTGGTTTGCGCGCGGCCAGCGCGTGTCCCACGCCCTGGGGCTGCCAGCGGCCAGCGGCTCCAACATGCTCGTGCGCCGGGAGGTGTTGCACCGGATCGGCGGCTTTGATCCAGAGCTCGCTTGCAACGAGGATTCGGAACTCGCATGGCGAGCCAAGCGCGGGGGGTTTCGGGTGGTCTTCGACCCCGAGTTGATCGTGTACGCCCGAGACCACAGGAGATTGCACCGGGGGCGCTGGCGCAAGACGGCGCATTCCCTTATCCGCTGTGTGGCCCTTTATTTCGATTTGTTACCCTCGCGCTGGCGGCGCCATGATTGGGGTTACTGGTCGCCCTTAGAAGGGGAGGCGCGAGAGCCAAGCAATACGAACGAGTAAGCCCTCTGGTTCCAGGAACCAAAGTGGTTCTGCTGGGGCAAGCTTCGTCACAATCCTAGCGACGGAGGGCACCTGCGAATCTCGACGAACGGATCGATGACTGTAGCGCACGGTACTGATTCCAAAAGGCTCAGCGGTGTCCACCTGCGCGCGCGGAAGGCGCCGCCGTGCGCAACGCCCGAGCGGCCAGAACACTTTAAGGGGAATGTTTGGTGCTGCTCGTGCTGTTTGTGCCTGTTTCCTGAGCAAGGTGTTCCAAGCTAATGTGCCTCATGTCCTTGCCCTTCACAAGGTATATCACATACTCCGCGATGTTCTTGGCATGGTCGCCGACGCGCTCAAGCGCCTTAACGACGAAGAGTATATCGATCGCCGGGCCGATCATCCGCGGGTCCTCCATCATGTAGGTGATGAGGCGCCGCAACGCTGTTTGGTATTCCGCATCGAGATCCCGGTCCCTGCGGGCGATGGTCACCGCCCCTGCCACATCGAGGTGCGCCAGCGCGTCGAGTGCGCCTTCTAACATCTCCAAAGCCAGCTTCCCCATGGTCGACACATCGCGCAGCAGCCCGGCGTTATACGGGTTTGCGACATGCTGGCTAAACAGAAGCGTCATTTGGCCGATCTTCTTCGCCTTGTCGCCGACACGCTCGAAATCCGCCACCGTCTTGACCATCGACATCAACAGCCGCAAGTCACTGGCCACTGGCTGCCGTCGCGCAATGAGCGCCACCGTCTCCTCGTCGATCTTGACGTCATAGCCGTTGACCTCCTGGTCGCGATTGATCACGAAGTCGGCCGTCTCGACATCTCCTCGCTCCAGTGCAGCGACAGCCTGAGCGATCTGCTCTTTGACCAGCGCCCCCATATCAAGCACAAGCTGCCGCAACGCAGCCAGCTCCTCGTCGTACTGCTTCACGGTATGTGTACTTTGCTCTGAGTTCATATCGCCCTCGAGACGTCCCTTCGCC
>JBOHHR010000329.1:0-7683 GCA_050725475.1 Gammaproteobacteria bacterium
CTCGCGATCTCGAAGGACAAGAGAGCGGGGCGGCGAGTTAAGGACGTGTAGATGCTCAAGCCAGGGCGGTGTTTTCTATCTCGGGGGTCAGGCGATGTTTCGCCGACAGACTTCATCACCTGGCCAAGGGCTTGGGGGCGTTTCCTGAACAGCACCGGAGGCTTTCGATGGGGGCCGGAGTTCTCCACCTTTTGCCCACCGCCGCCCGGCAATAAATGAACGGTTGGCGGCCCGTGGACAAAACGTGGAGAACTCCAGCGGGGCAAACCTGACTTCTGGAGATCGAATCAACCGCTTATAAAAACCAAGACAAACCACAGGGGCTTGACAACGGAGTCCGGTTCGCCGAGGTGCGTACGGAGGTGATACGCTGAAGCGCCTTCGCTTGCCTCACCGTTCAACCAGCTCCACCCGGCGGTTCTTGGCACGTCCCTCCTCGGTCCGATTCGTGGCCATCGGTGTCATGGGGCCGAGGCCGCGGGGTACCATCCGCTCGGCTCCGATTCCGTACTTGCTGGTGAGCGCTTGAACCACCGCCGCGGCCCGTCGGTTGGACAGGTCGAGATTGTAGTCGAGCGTTCCCTTGTTGTCGGTGTGCCCAAGAACGAAGACGCGGATAGAAGGATCCGCCTGGAGGAACTTCGCCATCTCGGCAAGCTGAGGCTCGGAGTCGGGCTTGATCTCCGCCTTGTCGAAATCGAACAGGATGCCGTAGAACACCGCCTTACCCTCGACGGCGAGTTGGTTCCCGATCTGTTCCGCCTCGACGACGACCATGCGCCGTTCCATGACGCGCGGTTCGACGATCTCGACAAGGACGCCCACCCGATTGGCGAGCGCACGCGTGTAGGTGTCGCTCCCGCCACTGTGCTCCGCGCCATAGATCCCGACGTAGCTGTCGCCTTCAGGCGCGGACTTCTTCATCAGCGTATAGCGCACGTCGACCACCGGATCGAACAGCTTGCCGATCACGAGCCCACGCAGGTGCTCGTAATTCTCGCCACGGACCTGGGTCTCAGGCTTGTCCCAACGATACTTCAGGAGCGGAAAGCTCTCACCGCAGTCATCGCTCGAACACTGGAACACCGGCGCGAAACCATTTGCGGTCAGCGCGTCGACGAAATTCGCGGTTACCTCGAGGGAGGAACGGCCTGGTGAAGCGATGTATACTGAGCGGGTCACGCGGCCCTGGGGCTTGACGGTAGCGGTGAACTTCTGTTCGTCGCGCCGAAACGTCTCGCCTTCAGCCGGCCCGCTCGGCAGGATCACTTCGTCGAAGGCTTTGGTAGTCTGTGCGAACAGCACTGACTCTTCGTACCGTCCGGTGAGCGGGTTGTCCGTAGCCCCGGCAACGTCCTCGGTGAACAGGGTTTCGACCTCGGGCGGAATTTCTTGAGCGGCGGCCCTCCCAAGCACAAGGCAGACGGCAAGCACCGCCGTGTGCAATCGGCGTCGTGCGACGAGCTTCATGAGCGACCTCCCCTTCGACCTGGAGTCCTCGAGGCCGGGAATAGGAATTTCAAAAACCGTCTTTTTTTCCAAAGGGAAAGATACGACTGAACCTGTGAGCTGTCAATCACGCGCCATCTCGGTCCGGAATCGGGGAATTATCGGGCTGCTGGTCGGCTCGAAATTCCAAGTTTCGGGGCGTTTTTTTGCCTCTTGCGTCAGCTAGGGCCTGGAGTCAATCGCGGAAACTTGCTTTCGCTTGTGGATCGGCGGTGGTAAAAGGCTAAAATCCTAACTATGTAGCCGCAGAAACGAATTGCTCGGTATCTTCGGAACGTGGATGGATAAGTTCAAGCCGGTGCGTTTAGATCGAGGGTTAGTATGTTAGAGATCATCATCGCGGGCGGTTGGGTGATGGGCCCCATTCTGTTGTGTTCGGTCCTCGCCATGGCTATTGTTTTGGAACGGGCGTGGGCGCTGAGAAAGCGCCGCATCGCACCGGACCATCTCGTAGGGCAGGTGTGGGAGTGGCTAAAGGCCGGAGAGCTCGACCCGGAGCGCATTCAATCGATCCGAGCCGATTCGCCTCTGGGAAAGATCCTCGCTACAGCGCTCACCAATCTCAAATACGAGCGTGAGGTCATGGAGAGGCGGGTGGAAGAGGTAGGCCGGCACGTAGTTCATGATTTAGAGCGCTTTTTGAACACCTTGGGCACCATCGCGAGCATTTCGCCCTTTTTGGGCTTGCTGGGGACCGTCCTGGGTATGATCAAGATTTTCACCGCCATGAGCGCACACGGTCTTGGTAACCACGTGTTTTTGGCAGGCGGAATCGCGGAGGCATTGATCACCACGGCCGCCGGCCTAGTGGTGGCGATCCCCTCTTTATTCTTTTATCGTTATTTCCGCGGGAGGGTGGATCGTTTAGTGGTGACCATGGAAGAGGAAGCTCTGCGGCTCATCGAGATCATCTGGGCTCATAAAGAGTCGGCAGCCATGCACCGCGAACCGATCGCCATTCATCAAGGGAGAAAAGGTGGTGGATTTGCGTAAGGGGCGTTCCAGCGCAGATGACTCCGAGATCAACGTTACCGCATTGATCGATGTGGTGTTGGTGTTGTTGATCTTCTTCATGGTCTCGACCACCTTCATACGCGAATCAGAAATTAATCTCACCTTGCCCTCAGCCAGCGAAGAGCAACCTCGCCGGGAGATGAAGAGCATCGCGGTGTCTGTCGATAGGGAGAGCAATTATTCTGTCAATGGCGAGCGAATTCAAAACCCCAATCTCGAGAATATCGAGCTGGCGCTGCGCAAAGCCGGGAAAGGCTTAGACAATCCGCCCGTGATCATCAGCGCCGATGCAAACGCCACCCACCAGTCGGTGATCAACGTGTTAGACGCCGCCCGCCGTAGCGGCCTGATGCGGGTTACCTTCGCGACCAAAGTCGAGAAAAGACAGGGTGGGTGACCGCAGGCTTTGATCGTGGCCGAGATCAAGGCCGGACCTGGCGCGCCTGGATAACGGGCGTTTGGTATGGTCACAGCCCGCTGGCGATCCTGCTCTCGCCGCTGTCATGGATATATTGCGGGGTCGTTGCATTGCGGGGTCTGGCGTATGCGAAAGGGATCTTGCCCGTCGCGCGGTTTCCGGTGCCGGTGGTCGTGGTCGGAAATCTCACCGTGGGGGGGACCGGAAAAACGCCCCTGGTCATTGCCCTTTGTCGGCTGCTTAAGCGCACAAACTATCGCCCCGGTGTGATCAGTCGGGGTTACGGCGGGCGCTCCGCCTACTGGCCGCGGCAGGTTCATCCGGACAGCGATCCCGACGAAGTCGGCGATGAGCCGGTGATCTTGGCCCGGCAGAGTGGTTGCCCGGTGGTGGTCGGACGCGATCGGGTGGCCGCGGCCCGCTTTTTGTTGCAAAACGTTGCCTGCGACATCGTGCTGAGCGACGACGGGTTGCAGCACCTGGGTTTAGGGCGCGATTTGGAGATCTGCGTGATCGACGGCTCAAGGCGCTTCGGCAACGGGCGCTGCTTGCCCGCGGGGCCGTTGCGAGAGCCGCTGCAACGGTTGCAAAGCGTGGATATGCGCCTGGTCAACGGCACTGCGGGTCCGGGAGAATATGCGATGAAGATCGAGGCAGGCGCCGCCGTATCGATGTCCCGCCCCGGTGACAGGCGCTCGTTGTCGAGCTTTGCCGGGGAGACCGTCCATGCTGTCGCCGGCCTCGGAAATCCGGAGCGTTTTTTTACCCTACTGGAGGCGCATCGGATCCGCGTCATTCGACATGCCTATCCGGATCACCATCGTTATGCAAGCCGGGAGCTCGAGTTCGGTGATACCTATCCGGTGCTGATGACGGAGAAGGATGCGGTAAAATATACTTCTTTCCAAGACGCCAA
Organism: Gammaproteobacteria bacterium; assembly: GCA_050725475.1. GTDB lineage: Bacteria > Pseudomonadota > Gammaproteobacteria > JBOHHR01 > JBOHHR01 > JBOHHR01. Next base: position 3,858 of record JBOHHR010000329.1, read on the forward strand.
CTACTGGTACCTGCCCATACATGCGGAGTTGGCGCCGGAATTTGCGCAGGCCCTGATGGCGAAATTAGAGGGGAAGTGTAATGGATAAAAGGTTGCTCGATATTCTAGTCTGCCCAGTCACCAAGGGGTCCTTGGTCTACGAAAAGCAAAAGCAAGAGCTGATCTCGGTATCAGCCGCTTTGGCCTACCCCATCCGAGACGGGATCCCGGTCATGTTGGAAGAGGAGGCACGACGCTTAAGCCCGGAGGAGCTGGAACACTATCGCGAGCGGGCGCCCTTGCCCTAGAACCCTTTTGTTCAAAGTTATCATTCCGGCCCGATACGCCTCGTCGCGGCTCCCCGGCAAACCCCTGTGCGAGATCGCCGGCAAACCGATGATCCAGCATGTTTGGGAGCGCGCCCGAGAGAGTGGGCCAGCGGCGGTGATCATCGCGACCGACGATGAACGGGTGCGATCAGTGGCCGAAGGCTTTGGTGCGCAGGTTTGCATAACCGCTAGCGAACACCGCTCCGGCACTGAGCGGATCGCCGAAGTGCTCGAGCGGCTTGGGGAAAGAGACGATGCTATCGTCGTCAACCTGCAAGGGGATGAGCCGCAGTTGCCGGGAGCGTTGATCGGCCAGGTCGCCTCGCTGCTGCAAATGAGCGAAAATGCGGCGGTGGCCACACTATACGAGCCGATCCCAGAGACTGCCGAGTTATTTGACCCCAACGTAGTAAAGGTTGTCCTTGACGGGAGAGGGTTCGCCCTGTACTTCAGCCGCGCGCCCATCCCCTGGGATCGGGATGCATTCACGTCATGGAAGGAAGCCGACCCGCGTTCCCTGGGTGTCACCTACTATCGCCACATCGGTCTTTACGCCTATCGTGCTGGGGCGCTGAAGCAGTTTGCTAAGCTCGGCCCGTGTCCCTTGGAAACCGTGGAGCGCCTGGAGCAACTGCGCTTTCTCTACCACGGCTACCGCATCCGGGTGGCACAAGCGGCAAGGCCGCCCGGGGTGGGGGTAGACACTCCGCAAGACTTGGAGCGGCTTCGGGCCGCTTGCCTGCCAGCCGACGACAAGGATCTGCAAGATACAAGGAAGTTCGGAGTGCCTGGGTAGCATGTACCCAGACGGCGCCCTTTGCCGATGAACTATTTGCTTGCTTGCACAACGCGTTATCGAAAAACAGAGGAGGAGAGATCATGCGTTTGCTACACACGATGCTCCGCGTTGGTAACCTTGAACGCTCCATTCGCTTTTACACGGACGTGATGGGAATGAAGCTGCTCAGGCGGCACGATTATCCGGATGGCAAATTCACGCTGGCCTATCTTGGCTATGGACCGGAAGCCGAAACGGCGGTGCTCGAGCTGACCTACAACTGGGGTGTGGAAAATACGAGATGGGTGGCGCCTATGGCCACGTCGCCATCGGCCTGCCGGATGTCTACAAGGCCTGCGATGACATCCAGTCCCGTGGCGGCACCATCGTCCGTCCGGCTGGCCCCATGAAGGGAAGCACGACGGTGATCGCTTTCGTCGAAGACCCCGACGGCTACAAGATCGAACTCTTGGAAGACCCGGCCCTTAAGCCCTGAAGGGCTTGAAGCGTTTTAGGTAATCGCTCGCAGCAATGGCCCGAGGTCGGAAGGGTCCACCGAGACCGCTCCGTTGCTGGCAAGCCATGTGTTATCCGGCAGGTCGAGGGTGTAGAGAGGTTGGCCTTCGGCCATGAGCCGCTTCGCGAGCGTGGCTGTTTTGCCATCGGGGTTCGCATAGGCTACGAAAATAGCGTGTGCAATCGTCGCCACGAGAAGGTTACGCTGGTCAGCCAGATCGGAGGTCGGGCGGCGCTGCGTGGATTCGAAAGGTGACACCACCAGCAACCGACCTTCCTCGATAGCATCCTTCCAAGCTTTCGGCAACCGTATGCCGCCGATGGCGCGCGCTGGGCAAACGGCGATGGGCTGCTTGCCCCTCAGCAGCAGATCGAGACACTCCTTTTCCATCGGCGAGTGGAATCCTCCAATCACGGGGACACCCGCGTCGCGCAAAGCCCGTGCAAGGTCGTAGGTTTGGACAATGATGCCCCCGGGGCAGCGGGCAGAACAGAAAAAGCCCAGTAGACGCCTTTTAAGGATATCCGCATTGCCGATGGTCGACAGGCGCGGGTAGGCAGCTTGAGCTGTCCAGGGAACGATGCGGGTAATAGCGATCTCCATGTTTGATGACGGTAACCGGGGTTAGCGTCAGCGGTACGCTCAGGCGCTCGTCAGCTCAGCTTCCAGCGGCTTGTCCGCGTCGACCCGTTCCATCAGACGTCATAAGCCGTCTCCTTAAGGCTCAGGCCGTCTTGATTAGCGGCACATTTTCCACCGCCAAAGAAGGGATGGTTTCGCTGCGGAACACCCGTTTCGCATCAACGATTTCAATCCCAACCAGCGCTTCGTTTGGGCCGATATTTAGCGCCACCTCTTCGTTGAGCCTCATGCTTCGGCACTCGTAGTTGCCTTCCAACAATCGTATATAGAGAGCGTCCACTTCCGGGTCATAACTTATTTTCATGGTCATCCTCTCAAAAGAAAAACGTATACACGGTTATGACAACAATCTCCGCTGCTTCTTCCTTGATGACCGGGGCAACCTGTTTAATCGAGTAACGGTTGCCCTGCCAGATCCGGTCAAAAGGGAAATTGTAGCGGAACACTTCACGGCCATGCTTGGCTGGCTCCCGCGAGCCGTACTCGATGGCATGGATTACTTCCGTTTCGGTTGCACCGCGCTCGGCGCATTGCTCCAGGGCGTGCTTGCTCAGGCGGATGGGTTTCATTCTGCCCTCTCCCCACTGTGCTGGCCGGTCCTGGATGTTGTAGTTGATGAAGTCGAACCCTTCGTCGGCAAAGCGGTAATTCTTCGCCAATACCCGGCCGATTTAATCGATTACTATCCGGTTACGGCGTAATCGACGCCACGAGGATTCTCCACCCGCTGGGAGGCGTTCAGTACTTCTAGGCCCACGATGTTGCCGTCCTTGTCGTAGTCGAGGATGACGCCGGGTTTGTCCTCGTCGCTTTCCTCGATCGGCGCATCGCGGAAAAGGATCCGCAGCACATCCACTTCAGGGTCGTAGGTCACCTTCATGTTGCCGACAGACTGCTCGCAGGGTCGGTTCAGACCGTTTGAACTTGGCGCACGTGTGCGATGTCACGCCGTGCGATGGGACGGACCTGGCTCGGCAGCAGTGTGGTCACGGCCAGGGTTTCCCCGGCGAGGGTGACGAATTCGACCTCGTACCCACCGCCGCCTTCATGAATGTGCACAACCGTGCCGATGTCGCCTGCCTCTAATCCCTCCGGCGGCAGGTCCTGGGTGAGCACTACGCAATCGTGTTCTTTAATCATGGCTTTGCCTCTACAGGATACGCAGTGATGAGACGTGGTGCAAACTGGCCGTGATCCACTTGCCATACCGTGCGCACGCGCGGACGATGGCCATCCGGCACCCGCAGATCTCCATCCACCTCGTAGCGAGGCCCGAAACCGGTTTCCCTTACGTTGCTCACTTCGTGTTTCTGCCCCTGTTCGCACAACGCCGCGGCCAACGCTTCCCAGTCCTCAACGCGGAAACCGAAACTGGAGAAAAACGCCGCCTTGGTTGCTCCGAAGCGGTGCGCCGGGTTGAGAAGGTATTCGGTGATCTTGGACTGCTCGACCAGCGCGAGATGGGCGTTGCAGCTTCACTCTCCACCGCCCGCCCCCGCGTCCGCCCATGCGGTACTTGATGTCGTAGTTGATGATGAAGTCGAGCTCTTCGTCGGTGAAGCCGTAGTGGCGGGCAAGTAC